>CAZUOS010000021.1:0-3544 GCA_964621415.1 uncultured Azospirillum sp. | reverse complement strand
TGCTGCCCGCCGCGCGCGAGGCCCTCGCCGCCTGCAAACACGACGCCGCCGATGCGCTCGCCATCGCCATCACCCATGCGCATCACGCCACGCATCGGTAGTAACATAGCCCCTTTCTAATGCGCGGCAGGGGCCGCACCGCGCGCCACTGGCCGGTTCGCGGGCAGGGTGAAGGCCGCAATCACCACCGCCACCAACGCCCCGATTCCCATCACCCGAAACACATCGATATAGGAAAGAATCGCTGCTTGTTTCAAAAGTTCGGCATAGGCCACCTGTTTAGCCGCGGCCACATCTCCGGTAAGCTGCGTCAGCCGCGCGAGCCACTGCACATAATTCGGATTCCCCGGCACCAGATGCTCGGCCAAATGATGCTGATGCCGCTGCATACCGCTCGCAAGTAGCGTCGTCGCGATTGCAATCCCGATGCTCCCGCCAAGGTTACGAAACAAGGCATAGAGCGCCGAGGCCTTATTGCTGCGCTCTTTCGGGATGTGCGAGAACGCCAGCGTACTGATGGGAATGAATAGAAACGGCAAGCCCAGCACCTGCGTAATCCGCATCAACACCAAGGTTTCATAGTCGATATCGGGCGTCAGCTCCGTGGTGTGGAACATGCCGAAACTCATCAGCACGAGGCCCAGCACAATCAGGTAGCGCGCCTCGATCCGCCCGATCAACTTGCCCACCAGCGGCATAAACACAATCACCGCCAATCCACCGGGCGAGAGAATCATCCCCGCGAGCGTCGCGTCATAGCCCAGTTGGCTTTGCACCAGCATCGGCAGCAGCGCGCTACCGCCATAGAGCACAAATCCGGTGAGAAAAATGAGCAGGCACGAGGCGGTAAAACTCCAATCCTTTAGCAGCGAGAGATCGACAATCGCTTCCGAACGGTTCCACAACCACAACGCCGCCGCCGCCAGGCAGAAGAACGAAATCACCGCCGAGGCAAGAATGAGGTGGCTCGCCAACCAATCCTCCTGCTGGCCTTTATCGAGCACAATCTGCAACGCCGCGAGGCCCAGCGTCACCAGGCTTAAGCCCACCACGTCGAGCTGCTTCAGGCCGCGCGCCATGGCATGCGGCGGATCTTCCACCAGCCGCCACACCATAAACGCGGCGAATAATCCCACCGGCACGTTGATATAAAAAATCCAGTTCCACGACCAATGGTCGGTAATCACCCCGCCGAGGGTCGGGCCGATAATGGGTGCCGCAATCATCGTGATGCCGGTGATCGCAAATACTGCGCCGCGTTTTTGCGGCGGAAAACTATCCAGAATAATCGCTTGCTGCATGGGCTGTAGCCCGCCCCCCGCCGCGCCTTGCAGGATACGGAAGATCACCAGCTCCACCAGCGAATCCGCCGCGCCACAGAAGAATGAAGCGAGCGTAAACCCAAGAATACAGCCAATAAAAAATCGTTTGCGACCAATCACCTCCGACAGCCAGCCGGAGAGCGGCAGAATAATCCCGTTCGCCACCAGATACGACGTCAGCACCCAGGTGCTCTCCTCCTGCCCGGCGGCGAGCGACCCGGCAATATGCCGCAGCGAAACATTGGTGATGGTGGTGTCGAGCACCTCCATAAAGGTGGCGAGGCTTACCACCATAGCAATCAGCCAGGGATTAACAGCAGGCTTGGTCATCGCGTCATCGTGCCGCTGCTGGCTTGGCAAATCAAGTCCCATTCCGCGCGCGTCACCGGCTGAACCGAAAGCCGCGCCGAGGTGAGCAGCGACATCCCCTTCAGCGCAGGCGTGGCTTTGGCCTGTGCCAGGGTAAATGGTGATTTCAACGGTTTCACCGCCTTCACATCCACCATCACGAAGCGGCCGGTGGGGTCGGAGTCGTCGGGGTATGCCTCGCGGATCACCTCAACAATACCGACGATTTCCTTGCCCTCGTTCGAGTGATAGAAAAACGCCTGATCGCCCCGCTGCATCGCCATCAAATGCCGCTTGGCGAGGTGATTGCGCACACCGCTCCAATGCGTGCCTTTGGCGCCCGCGTGCACCTGGTCGTCCCAGCTCCACACGCTCGGTTCAGATTTGAGCAGCCAGTAGGCCATGTTCGCCCTGATTACTGTTTCAATTCAAACGTCGCGTCGACTTCGACCGCTACCCCAAACGGCAGCCCAGAAACGCCCACTGCGAAGCGCGCATGTTTCCCCGCATCGCCCATCAGGTTCACCATCAGATCCGACGCGCCGTTGGCTACTTTCGGATGATCGGTAAAACTATCCACGGCATTGACGAATACGCCCAGGCGAATCAACTTCGCCACGCGGTCGAGGTCGCCACCGAGGGCGAGCTTCGCATGCGCCAGAATGTTCAGGGTGCAAATCCGCGCACATTCCTGCCCTTCCTCGATGCTGAACTCGCGCCCCACCTTGCCGATGAATTGCGGCTTGCCCTCAAGCATCGGCAATTGGCCAGAGACAAACAGCGTATGGCCGCTAATCATGCAGGGGACGTAGTTTGCCGCCGGCATGCTCACGGCGGGAAGGGTAAGGCCAAGTGCGCTTACGCGTTCGGTCAGGGTCGTCATCGGAGGCTTCCTTTTCATCACAGGTGAGTGGCTATGCCATGGCTCTACACGGAACCAGACCGAAGGTATAGTCTTTCCTCGAAAGAGAGACGATCACGCGATGACGGGTTTATACACACGTGAAAAATCATCAAAAACGCTGGGCATTCCTAAGGCAATCGCCCCAAGCGCGCATCCGCATGTGGGTAACTCTCACCTTCCCACTCGCGGGATGCCACCAGATGGATAGAATGGTCGGCCCTTCCTCCTTGAGTGTTTATGGCCGCCGTTTTAGAACATCCCACTTCGCAACCCAAACCCGAAGCGCTGCTGCGCGAGGCCCCAAACAATCTCGAGGCCGAGCAGGCCGTGCTTGGCGCCATTCTCGCCAACAACGAAGCACTGAACCATGTGGGCAGCACGCTCGAGCCAGACGATTTCTATGCCGGCATCCACCAGCGCATTTACAAGGCCATTCTGCAATTCCACGATAAAGGCCTCATCGCCAACCCCGTCACCCTGAAGCATCATTTCATGGGCGCCGAAGGGGTCGAGGATCAGTACCTCGCGCGGCTAGTGGCCGCCGCCACCTCCATCATCAACCTGCATGATTACGCGCGGGTGATCCGCGACCTTGCCATCAAACGCCGCCTTATCGGCATTGGCGAAGGCGCGGTGAACGAGGCCTACAGCCCCGAAATCACCGATACCGGCATCACCATTGTCGAGCGCACCGAACAGCAATTGTTCAAACTCGCGACCGATGGCGACGGCGAAGGCGGCTTCAAGCCCCTGAAACACGCGGTGGTGGATGCGCTCAATCGCACCGAAAAAGCCTTCCAGCGCTCGGGCGAAGTGGTGGGTCTCGATACTGGCTTTCGCGACATGAACAAACTGCTCGGTGGCCTTCACCCCTCAGACCTGCTCATTCTCGCCGGACGCCCCGCGATGGGGAAGACCGCCCTCGCCACCACCATTGCCTATAACGCCGCGAAGGCGGTGCAGCGCGAGG
>CAZUOS010000020.1:7468-10490 GCA_964621415.1 uncultured Azospirillum sp. | reverse complement strand
ATGGCGAGCGAAGCATACAAAGGTAAATCTGCCGAAGAGCTGCAAGGCGCGGTGGCGGATTTGAAAAAAGAGCTGTTCAACTTGCGCTTTCAGAAGGCGTCGGGCGAGTTGACCAATACGTCGCGTTTCCGTCAGGCTAAGCGCGAAATCGCGCGCATTCTGACGCAATTGCGCACCCTGAAGAACGCTGCATAAGGAAGTAGGATAAGCACATGCCAAAACGTATTCTCCAAGGAACGGTTGTGAGTGACAAATGCGCAAAGACGGTGACCGTCCGTGTTGAGCGCAAAATCAAGCACCCGCTCTATAACAAAATTATGAGCCGCTCGAAAAAATACGCGGCGCACGATGAGCAAGGCTGCAAAGTCGGCGACGTGGTGCGTATCATCGAAAGCAAGCCGATGAGCAAAACCAAGCGCTGGGCAGTGGTGGAGAAAGTTTCTGCTGCATCGGATGTGGCATAAGTGAGTGGTGGCCGGTAGCTAGTTGCCGGTAGCCAGTGAAAAAAGGAAAGAGGAGGAGTGGTATTTAAGTAGTTCTGGTTTTTGGCAGCCTTTTCCTGGCTGCTGGCTACTGGCTGCTGGCCACTAAATTGTATGATTCAGATGCAAACCCGTCTCGATGTGGCCGACAATTCCGGTGCGCGCGAAGTGATGTGCATTAAGGTGTTGGGTGGTTCGCACCGTAACACGGCAGCCATTGGCGACGTGATCGTGGTGTCGGTGAAGAACGCCATTCCGCGTGGTAAGGTGAAAAAAGGGGATGTGCACCGTGCGGTGATTGTGCGCACCAAATTCGCCACCAAGCGTCAGGATGGTTCGGCAATCCGCTTCGATGGGAATGCGGCAGTGTTGGTGAACAAGCAAGGCGAGCCGATCGGCACCCGTATCTTCGGGCCGGTAGCGCGCGAATTGCGGGCGAAGAAGTTCATGAAAATTGTGAGCTTGGCGCCGGAAGTATTGTAGAGGAGTGGCTAGTGATTGGTGCCTAGTGCCTGGTCAGGAAGCGCGGAAATAAAAACGAAGAGTAGAGGAGGTGCAATAGAAGACAAATGCTCGGAGCCGCTAGGCGCTAGGCACTAATCACTAGGCACTAATGAAAATGGCTGCAAAGATTAAAAAAGGCGACAAAGTGGTAGTGATCACTGGTCGCGATAAAGGCAAAACCGGCGAAGTGCTGAAAGTGCTTCCGGACGAGAACCGCGCTGTGGTGGCTGGCATCAATCTCGTGAAAAAACACGAGAAGCCGAGCGCGGCGAGCCAAGGTGGGATCGTTTCGAAAGAAGCGCCGATTCACCTGAGCAATATTGCTGTGGCCGACCCCAAGGATGGCAAGGCTACCCGCGTTGGGTTTAAGGTGGCCAAGGATGGCAAGAAAGAGCGCGTTGCCAAGAAGTCTGGCGAAGTGTTGAGTGCGTAAGGGTTAAGTAATCAGAGTCGAGAGTCGAGAGTCGAGTGATTCGGAGCTGGCGGCATAAGTTAACAAGATGAAGGAGGGCGATAAGAGAATGGAGCATGGGTGAAGGGTTGGCGCAAGCGAACTCGACTCTCGACTCTCGACTCTAATCACTAAGCATTATGGCAACCGAGAAAAAACCCGCTGCGAAGGCCGCAAAACCGGCCACGTCCAAAGGCGAGAAATCTGCGGATAAAAAAGAAACTAAAGTAGCCGAGAAAAAGGCTGCTCCGAAAGCTGAGAGCAAGTCGGAGAAAAAAGCTTCGGCACCTGCGGCAAAAACCGGCCCGGTGCTTGATGGCGATGCAAAAACGCCGCGCCTGCAGCTCGTTTATGAGCGCGAGATTATGGCGGCGCTGAAAGAGAAATTCGGCTATAAAAACGTGATGCAAGTGCCGCGTATCACCAAGATTGTGATCAACATGGGCGTGGGCGAAGCCGTGGCCGACCAGAAGCAAATTGCTTCGGCCGTTGAGGAAATGAGCCTGATCGCCGGCCAGAAGCCGGTCATCACGAAGGCGAAGAAGGCGGAAGCCAGCTTCAAGATTCGTGCGGGTCTGCAAATCGGCTGCCGCGTGACGCTGCGTAAACAGCGCATGTACGAGTTCCTGGATCGCTTTGTGACCATTGCGATGCCGCGTATTCGTGACTTCCGTGGCGTGAATCCGAAGAGCTTTGACGGCCGCGGTAACTACAATATGGGCCTTAAAGAGCAGCTCATCTTCCCGGAAATCAATTACGACCGCGTTTCGACCGTGCGCGGGATGGACATCACCATCGTGACGACGGCCCGTAACGACGAAGAGGCGCGCGCTCTGCTCGAGGGCTTCCGCGTCCCATTCCGTAAGAACTAAGGAGCATTGTCATGGCAAAAGTATGCATGGGAAATCGCAACAATAAGCGCAAGTCGATGAATAAGACCTTGCGTGCGCGTCGGGCGAAGCTGAAGGCGATCGTGATGGATCGCGAGCTGGACATCGAAGAGCGTTTCGCGGCGACCCAAAAACTGGCGGAGCTGCCGCGTAACAGCAGCCGCGTACGTCAGCGCAACCGTTGTGAACTGACGGGCCGTCCGCGCGGGTACTACCGCAAATTCAAAATCTGCCGCAATCAGCTGCGCGAGCTTGGCTCGTTCGGGATGATTCCGGGCCTCATTAAAGCAAGCTGGTAAGGAGAGTCTCATGTCTAACGATCGCGTCGCGGATATGCTGACCCGTCTACGGAACGCCTACAAGGCGCAGCTTCCGGTAGTGACCATGGCCTATGCGCGCCTCAACGAGGATATCTGTAAAGTGCTCGAAGAAGAGGGCTATATCCGCGCACATCGCGTGGAAGCTACGGGCAACAAAAAAGATCTCGTGATTGAGCTGAAATATATCGAAGGCGAGCCGGCCATGCGTGAAGTGAAGCGCGTGAGCAAGTCGGGCCTGCGTAAATATGCGCAAGTAAGCAGCCTGCCGAAGCATTATAACGGCCTTGGGATTTCGATTGTTTCCACCAGCAAAGGCGTGATGACCGATTTCTCGGCGCGTCAGCAGCAGGTGGGCGGCGAAGTGCTGTGCACGGT
>CAZUOS010000020.1:3374-7368 GCA_964621415.1 uncultured Azospirillum sp. | reverse complement strand
AGACTTGGAAAACTGCCGGTAGCGATTCCGGATAAAGTAACGGTCAATGTGGCGGCGGATGCGATCACGGTGAAGGGGCCGAAAGGCGAGCTCACCACGCATGTGACCCCGGATGTGGTGGTTAGCATCACCGATGGTAAAGTGTGGGTGAAGCCGGCCGATGAGTCGCTGCGCAGCCGCGCTATGTGGGGCACCGTGCGGGCGAACGTGAAGAACCTCGTTGAGGGCGTTACCAACGGCTACAAAAAGCAGCTGGACATCAGCGGCGTGGGGTATCGTGCAGCGGCACAAGGTCAAATTCTGTCGCTCTCGCTGGGTTTCAGCCACGAGATTAAATATGTGGTGCCCGCAGGCATTACGGTGACGGTGGATAAGCAGACGACCGTGTTCCTCGCCGGTGCCGACAAGCAGGTGCTGGGCCAGGTGGCGGCGGAAATCCGCAGCTTGCGTGGGCCGGAGCCGTATAAAGGCAAAGGGATTAAATACTCGACCGAGACGATTCGTCGTAAGGAAGGGAAGAAGAAGTAAGTTGGCAGTCGCCAGTCACCCGTCGCCAGTTTCGGCGTGGTGTTTCTGGAGACTGGAGACGGATGACTGGAGACTGATTATGGCAAAAGTAGACAACTTCACCCGCCGCAAAAATCGCGTGCGTTACCAATTGCGTCAGAAGGCGGCAGGGCGTGTGCGTCTGTCGGTGTTCCGTTCGGGGCGTCATATCTATGCGCAACTGATCGATGATGCGCAAGGCGCGACGCTTGCTTCGGCTTCGACGGCAGAGAAGGACATGCGCGGTTCGCTGAAAAGCGGTTCGACGATCGATGCGGCGAAAGCGGTCGGGGCTCGTATCGCGGCGCGGGCGAAAGAAGCCAATGTCAGCAACATCGTGTTTGATCGCGGTGGCTATCTGTTCCATGGGCGTATTAAGGCTCTGGCGGATGCTGCGCGTGAAGCCGGGTTGGCGTTTTAATTAAGTCATCGGTCATCAGTCACCCGCGCGACTGCGTGGCACTGAGGACTGAAGACTGGATACTGGAGACTGAATATGGCACAAGAATCAACCGCAGAACGTCAGGAACGCGAAGAAGGCGGGCTGATTGATCGTCTCGTTTCGATCAATCGCGTCAGCAAAACCGTGAAAGGCGGACGCCGCTTTGCGTTCGCGGCACTGGTGGTCGTGGGCGACGGCAAAGGCAAAATCGGCTACGGCACCGCGAAAGCGAAAGAAGTCCAAGACGCCGTGAAAAAGGCGACGGATGCGGCGAAGAAGTCGATGATCCGCGTGCCGCTGCGCGAGAGCCGCACGCTGCACCATGATGTGAAGGGCCGTTTTGGCGCGGGCCGCGTGGTGGTGCGTACGGCACCGGCCGGTACCGGGATCATTGCCGGTGGGCCGATGCGGGCGATTTTTGAAGCACTGGGCGTGCATGATGTGGTGGCGAAATCGACCGGCACCAGCAACCCGCACAACATGGTGAAGGCGACCTTCTCGGCGCTGAAGCGTACCTCGAGCCCGCGTTTGATCGCGACCCGTCGTAGCATGAAAGTGGGCGATGTGGTGGAGCGCCGTGAAGCGGGCGCGAAGGCCGAAGGGCAGCATCACGAAGCGGAATAATGAGTCGCCAGGCATCGGTCACCAGTCTTGAGTAAGGACTGCGTGATACTGGTGACTGGAGACGGAAGACTGGAGACTAAAATGGCAACGAAACAAACCATCACCGTTGAGCAATATGCTAGCCCCTGCGGCCGTACCGAAGATCAGTACGCGACGCTGCGTGGCCTCGGCCTTGGTAAAGTACGCAAAACCCGTACGCTCGAGGATACTCCGGCGGTGCGTGGGATGATTAACAAGCTGCCGCATCTGGTGAAGATTGTGGAAGCGAAGAAATAGCGACCCGATGATCCGAAATCCGATGATCCGCTGAACGGATTACGGATCGTCGGATCAACGGATCATCGGTGAACGGAGACGGACATGGAACTGAATCAACTGGCAAACAATCCGGGCGCGCACAAGCGTCGTATGCGCATCGGGCGCGGCATTGGCTCGGGTAAGGGCAAGACCGGCGGGCGTGGTGGCAAGGGCCAGACCGCACGTTCGGGCGTTGCGATTAAAGGCTTCGAGGGTGGCCAGATGCCGTTGCATCGTCGTCTGCCGAAGCGTGGCTTCAACAACCATACGCGCGTTGATTTCGACGTGATTACGCTGCGCGACCTGCAGGTGCTGATTGACAATAAAACCATCAAGGCGGGTGATACGGTTTCGACCGCGAGCCTGATCGAGAAGGGCGTGATCGCGAAAACCTCGCCGGGCGTAAAGCTGCTGCTGAAGGGCGAGCTGAAGGCGAAGCTGAGCCTTGATATCGAGCGTGCCTCGGCAGGTGCCAAAGCGGCAATCGAGAAACTCGGTGGCACCGTCACGGTGAAAACCAAAGCACCGAAGCGTGAAAAAGTGAAAAAAGACCCGAAAACGGGGAAAGCGATCAAGGCGTAAGGATGCCTTTCGGATCGTGTGAGAAGGCGGCCCTGACGGGCCGCCTTTTTTCCAGGTGCTGAACGGTTGTTTCTTGCAATCGTTCTTGACAGGCATTCAGGCAGGATTCATGACAAGCCCTCAACGGGGTGGGCGATTTCCAATCCCGAACCTCTAACGACTGACCTTATCTATGGCATCGAGCGCTGAACGTTTTGCACAGAATATGAATTTTGGCCTGCTGGGGCGGGCGACCGAGTTAAAATCGCGCCTGTTATTTGTACTGGGGGCGCTGATTGTCTATCGCCTCGGCACCTATATTCCGATTCCGGGGATTGACCCGGAGGCGCTGGCGCAGATTTTCGCCAAGCATCAGGGCGGGGTGCTCGGGGTGTTCAACATGTTCTCCGGCGGCGCGCTGAGCCGTATGACGATTTTTGCGTTGGCGGTAATGCCGTATATTTCCGCGAGCATTATTATTCAGCTGATGACCGTCGCGGTGCCGCAACTCGCGGCGCTGAAGAAGGAAGGCGAAGCCGGGCGGCGCAAAATCAACCAATATACGCGCTATAGCACGCTGCTGTTGTGCTTGCTGCAAGCGTATGGGATTGCGACCGGGCTTGAGGGCATGGCCGCAGATGGGGTTTCGGCGGTGATGCATCCCGGCCTTTATTTCCGCTTCACCACGGTGGTGATTCTCACCGGCGGCACCATGTTCCTGATGTGGCTGGGCGAGCAAATTACCCAGCGGGGGATTGGTCAGGGTACGTCGCTGATTATTTTTACCGGCATCATTGCGAATTTGCCACATTCCTTCGCCAGTACCTTCGATATGGGCCGTAAGGGCTTGATTTCTACGCCAACCATCCTGTTTATTCTGGCGCTGGTGCTGGGCTTGATTGCGTTGATCGTGTTCATGGAGCGGGCGCAGCGTCGCATCCTTATCCAATATCCGAAACGCCAGGTGGGCAATAAAATCATGCAGAACGAGGCGCAGCATCTACCGCTGAAGCTGAACTCGGCTGGCGTCATTCCGCCGATTTTTGCGAGCTCCATCCTGCTGTTTCCGTTGACGATTGCGAGCTTCAACGCAGGGGGCGGCTCGGAGGTTTTGCGCCTGATTTCGACCTATTTGGCGCATGGGCAACCGCTTTATATCGTGCTCTATTCGGCGATTATTATCTTCTTCTCGTTCTTCTATACGGCGGTGGTGTTCAACCCGGCTGATACGGCAGAAAACTTGCGGAAAAGCGGTGGGTTTGTGGCGGGCATTCGGCCTGGCCAGAACACGGCGGATTACTTCGATTACGTGCTGACCCGCCTGACGGTGGTGGGCGCGGCCTATATGTGCCTGGTGTGCGTGATCCCTGAGCTTCTGATTGCTAAATTCGCCGTGCCGTTTTATCTTGGTGGGACAAGCCTTCTCATCGTCGTCAATGTGGTGATCGACTTCGTCGGGCAGGTGCAGTCGCACCTCTTTGCCCACCAGTACGAAGCGCTCATCAAAAAGGCGCGGTTGAAGGG
>CAZUOS010000020.1:0-3274 GCA_964621415.1 uncultured Azospirillum sp. | reverse complement strand
TTATGAACATCATCCTCCTTGGCCCGCCGGGCGCAGGTAAAGGCACCCAAAGCGACTATTTGCGCGATACGTATAAGCTCACCAAGCTGGCGACGGGCGATATGCTGCGCGCGGCGGTGGCGTCGGGGAGCGAGCTGGGCCTGAAAGCCAAGCAGGTGATGGCGGAAGGCAAGCTCGTGAGTGATGACATCATGATCGGCATTATCCGCGAAGCGATCTCGGATGCGAATTGCCCGAACGGATTTATCCTCGATGGATTTCCGCGTACCACGGCGCAGGCGGCGGCGCTCGATGGGATGTTGATGGAAGAGGGCAAGAAAATCGATTATGTGATTGAGCTGGCGGTGGATGACGCGATTCTCGTCGAACGTATTTCCGGCCGGTTCAGCTGCAAGCAATGTGGTGCGGGCTATCACGATAAGTTCCGTCGTCGGGTGCATGAGGGCGAGTGCGATGTGTGCGGCTCGACCGAGTTTGTCCGCCGCGAGGACGACCGGGCGGAAACCGTTGCCAAACGATTGGAGCAATATCACGCCATGACGGCGCCGCTACTGCCGCATTATCGTGCCTCGGGGAATCTCTATACGGTCGATGGTATGGCGGACATCGCGGAAGTGACGGCCGCGATTAATGCGGTGCTGGGGCGCGCATAGGGTGCGTTTGAAGTGAGGCGTTATCCCGGCCAAGCGAAGCGCGTGCCCGACCCGGAGCGAAGCGGAGAGAGGCGCAGCCAATCTCCCGAAACGGCCTGAGCGTAAAATAACCGTTGCTTTAGGCTCTGTCTGCGTCGGGAGATTGGCTGCGCCTCTCTCCGCTTCGCTCCGGGTCCGGTATTGCCTGCGGCAAACCGGGATGACGATTTTTCTTCTGCGCTTTCTCGCTGTCGCGCCTCACTCCTCCACACCCCTGCAAAAAGCGCTTGCCGTCGGCGCAGAGTCTACTACAAAGCGCCCCTATGTTCCATTCGATCCTCATTGCTAACCGGGGCGAAATCGCTTCCCGGATTATGACCACCGCCAAGAAGCTCGGGATGCGCACCATCGCGGTTTATTCCGAGGCGGACACCAACGCGCTGCACGTGAAGAACGCCGACGAGGCGATCTATATCGGGGCCAGCCCCAGCATCAAATCCTACCTCAATATTGAGAGCTTGCTTTCGGCGATTGACCAATCGGGTGCGGATTCGGTGCATCCCGGCTATGGGTTTTTGTCGGAGAAAGAGGTTTTTGCGCGGGCGGTGATTGATCGCACCAGCGCTACCTGGATTGGCCCGAACCCGGAAGCGATCCGCCTGATGGGCGATAAGATCGAGTCAAAAAAGATCGCCGTGGCAGCGGGCGTGAACGGCGTGCCTGGTTTGCTTGAAGCGATTTCGGACCCGAAAGAAGCCAAGAAAATTGCCAATGAAATCGGCTATCCCGTCATCATCAAGGCGGCAGCGGGCGGCGGCGGCAAGGGCATGCGCGTGGCGCGCTCGGACGATGAGCTTGAGGATGGCATGAAAATGGCCACCTCGGAAGCGCGCAACAGCTTCAACGATGCACGGGTGTTCATCGAAAAATATTTCGACAATCCGCGCCATATCGAGATTCAGGTGCTCGCCGATAAATACGGCAATGTGGTGAGCTTGGGCGAGCGTGAATGCTCCATCCAGCGACGTCACCAGAAGGTGATCGAGGAAGCGCCGAGCATGTTTGTCACCCCCGAAATGCGCGAGCAAATGAGCGCGCAGGCGGTGGCGCTGGCGCGGCAGGTGGGCTATGTTTCGGCAGGAACGGTGGAGTTCATTGTCGACCAAACGGGCAAGTTTTACTTCCTTGAGATGAATACGCGCCTGCAGGTGGAGCACCGGGTGACGGAGCTGATCACCGGGATCGACCTTGTCGAGCAGATGATCCGCATCGCGGCGGGCGAGAAGCTGCCCTTTACGCAGGACGACATTACGTTTAAAGGCTGGGCGTTTGAGTCGCGGATTTATGCCGAGGATCCGGCGCGTGGCTTCCTGCCTTCCACGGGCCGCGTGGTGAAATATCAGGAGCCGGAGCCGAAGGCTGGCACGGTGATTGATACCGCACTCTATGAGGGCGGCGAAGTCAGCATGTTCTATGACCCGATGATCGCTAAGTTCTGCACCCATGCAGGCACGCGCGAGGCGGCGATCGATATGATGATCGCGGGGCTTGGCGATTTCATGATTCAGGGCATTGCCCATAACACCAGCTTCTTGCAAGCGGTGTTGAGCCATGAGCGCTTCCGCAAGGGCGATATCTCGACGAATTTCATTGCGCAGGAATGGCCCGCGGGGTTCACCGGTGCCGAGCTTTCGACCGAGGCGCAGAAGATCTGTATGGCCGTTGGCGTGTTCTGCGGCTTGCGCGAGATCGAGCGTGCGGCGCAAATCTCGGGTCAGCTGCGTCAGCCCGCGATCGGCGCGCGCTGGGTGGTCACGCTCGGTAACAACGCGTTTTCCGTCTATGCGCGCAAGAAGGATTACGGGTACGATATCAGCTACGACGATGGCATGCTGGTGATTCGCTCGGCATGGAAATTGGGCCGCCGCCTGTTCCAGGGAACGGTGAATGGCAAGCCGATTTCGGTGCGCGTGCAGCCTTATGCGGGTGGCTATCAGCTGAGCTATAACGGCGCCGAAACGAAGGCGAATTTGCGCAGTATTCGCGTGGCGGAACTGGCGCAATATATGCCCGTGCGCGATATGAGCAGCTCGCAGAAAGAGGTCACGGCGCCGATTGCGGGGCTGATTTCGGCCCTGCATGTGGCGGCCGGCGATACGGTCGCGCCCGGCCAGCGCCTGTTCGTGATCGAGGCCATGAAAATGGAAAACATCATCTATGCCGAGCAGAATGCGGTGGTGAAAGCGGTGCATGTGAATGCGCCTGCGAGCGTCGCTTCGGGGCAGTTGGTGATTGAGTTTGGAGAAGTTCAGTAGCCAGCCGCCAGTAGTCAGTAGCCAGTAGTCGCGAACCACTGGCTACTGGCTACTGGCGACTGGCCGCTGCTAACTGGAGACTGACATGAGTGCCACAACCATTATCAAAGAGCTGGAACTGAAGCGCGAGGCCGCGCGAGTGGGCGGCGGACAGTCGCGCATCAAAGTGCAGCACGAGAAGGGAAAACTCACCTCGCGCGAGCGGCTCGACGTGCTGCTCGACCCGGATTCCTTCGAGGAATACGACATGTTCATGGAGCATCGCTGCACCCATTTCGACATGGGCGACAAGCGCACGCCGGGCGATGGCGTGGTGACGGGGCAGGG
>CAZUOS010000019.1:0-10493 GCA_964621415.1 uncultured Azospirillum sp. | reverse complement strand
TGGTGTTAGGCGCCCACGGCCAAGCTACCCTGGCCGAGCAAGGAAAAGCCGCCTTGGTGCAGCAATTTCGCCGCGCCCTGCAACCAAGCCTCGACCCGTTGGCCATTCCGCGCTATTGGCGATTTACCGAGGCGCTACCCCTGAATGCCCTCGGCAAAGCCAGCACAGAGACCCTCGAGCGCATGCTACGCCGATAAGGAACCCGCCGATGCAACTCCCCATCCTCGAACAGCACACCCCCTTGGCCGATGGCGGCCAGTGCTATCGTTTGCGCGTACCAAGCGGACATTCTGCTTTCGCCGGACATTTCCCGAACCATCCGGTGTTGCCGGGCGTGGTGCAATTGCAGTGGGCGCTGCATTATGCGGCACAGCATTGGCCCATCGCACCAGTGGCGCAGGAATACCGGGTCAAGTTCACCAAGATCATTACGCCCGAGATGCCGCTCCAGCTCACGCTGCACTACAATCCCGGCACGTCGCAACTCACCTTCGCCTACACCCATGGGGATGAACGCTGCGCCCAAGGCACCCTCCACACCACCGAGGCCGCATGAAATGCTGCGCCATCATCCCAAGCTATAATCACCACCGGGTGATCGATGCGGTGATCGCCCAGGTGCGCCAGCAGGGGCTGCCCGTCTTCGTCATTGATGATGGCAGCGCCGAGGCTACGCGCCTCCACCTCGCGGCCCTGCATGCGCCGGATGCGGGCATCACCGTGCACCGGCTGGCCACCAATCAGGGCAAAGGCGCGGCGGTGATGACGGGCTTCGCCCTAGCCCAGGCCGCAGGCTTCACCCACGCCGTACAGATCGACGCCGACGGCCAGCACGACCTCGAATCGCTGCCTGCCTTGCTGGCCTTGGCCCAGGCACACCCCGAGGCGCTCATCAGCGGCCAGCCGATCTATGATGCATCCGTTCCCAAAGCCCGCAAAATAGGCCGCTACGCCACCCATGTCTGGGTATGGATTGAAACCGGCTCGCTGCGCATCCGCGACAGCATGTGCGGCTTTCGCGTCTATCCACTCGCCCCGGTGATGGCACTGCTCGCCACGCGACGCATCGGCCATTACATGGATTTTGATACCGACATCATGGTGCGGCTATTCTGGCGCGGCACCGACGTGGTGCAGCTTCCGGTGCGGGTCATCTACCCGCCCGAGAACAGCTCGAACTTCCGTATCCTGCGCGATAACTGGCGCATCACCTGCATGCACACCCGGCTCGTCATCGAGATGCTGTGGAACCTGCGCCGCATCCGGCGCACGCGTCCGCGCACCGCCCCCAGCGCCCATTGGGCCACCTTGCGCGAGGTGGGCACCGGCAGTGGCATTCGTTTCTGCGCCGCCACCTATCGGCTGCTTGGCCGTCGCGGCGTCGGCGTGGTGCTGGCCCCAGTCGCGCTCTATTTCTACCTCACCCGTCCGTCCCCACGTGCGGCCTCACGGCAATTCCTCACCGCCGCACGCGGCACCCCGCCCCGCGCGTTCGCAATCTATCGCCATTTCTACCAGTTTGCCCGCCGCGCCGCCGAAGTGTTCGGCGCCTGGACGGGCACCCTCCCCGCCAGCGCCATCCATCACGCCACGCCGGAGGGATTGGCCGCCCTCACTCACGAAGCGCACGGCGCCTTGATCCTCATCAGCCATGTCGGCAATGCCGACCTCGCACGCGCGCTACTACCTGAAGCGATGCGCGCGCGCATGACCATTCTCGTGCATACCCACCATGCCGAGCAGTATAATCGAACGCTGCGCAATTATTTCCCGCAAGCCGCCATGAACCTGCTGCAAATCACCGACATCACCCCCACCACGGTGATCGCGCTGCAAGACCGCCTCGCGCGCGGGGAATGGATCTGCATCGCGGGCGACCGCACCGCCGTCATGCGCAGCGCGCGCGTCAGCACGTTGCCGTTTCTGGGCGCTCCTGCCCCGTTCGCCCAAGGCCCCTGGATTTTAGCTTCCCTGCTGGGCTGCCCGATCTATATGTTAAGCGCCATGGCCGAAGGCGCGCAATATCAACTCCGCATCGAGAAGCTCGCCGACCGCCTCACCTTGCCGCGTCACGGCCGCGAGGAAGCCTTGCAGCACGCCATCGCGCCCTATGCCCACCGCCTCGAGGCGCTCGCCAAAACTTATCCCTTCCAATGGTTCAACTTTTTTGATTTCTGGAAACAATGAGCCGATCCCTGACCCTCGCCATCCCTGTGCAGTTCTACGACCTCGATCCCATGAACGTGGTCTATCACGGCAATTACCCACGTTATTTCGAGCAGGCGCGCACCGCACTGTTGAACGCGTTGGGCTATGGCTATGTCGAGATGAAAGCCTCCGGCTATGCCTGGCCCATTGTCGATATGCGAGTGCGCTATGTCGCGAGCATTACCTTCCCGCAAACCATCCTCGTCACCGCCACGCTGGTGGAATGGCTGAACTGCCTGAAAATCGACTACCGCATCGAGGACCAAAACACCGGCACCCTCCTCACCCGTGCGAGCACCACGCAAGCCGCTGTGCGGCTCGATACTGGCGAGCTGTGCCTCGCCTCGCCCGCCTGTCTCATCGCCACCATCGAGGCTCTCTCATGATGCGTCGTTTCCTCGCTTTCTGCCTGCTCTGGCCCACGCTTGCCCTAGCGCAACCCATCGCTGCCCCGCACCTCACCGCAAACGACGTGCTGCGCGGCGAATTCACCGAAACACGCGTATTAAAAGACCTCACCGCGCCGCTCGTCTCGCGCGGAAGCTTCACCATCGCCCCACGCTATGGGCTGATCTGGAAGGTCGAGCACCCCTTCGCCCTCACCACCACCCTCACAGCCGAGGGGCTGCGGCAGGAAACGCAAGGCATGGAAGCCACCAACCTGCGGGCCGAGCGCTTGCCGTTTCTCGGCCCGCTCTATCACATGCTCATGGGCTCCCTCGCGGGCGATATCGCGCCGCTGCACTCACAGTTCGAAATCACCCAGCAGGGCACTCCGCGCGCCTGGAAAGCAACGCTGATCCCGAAGCCACAAGCCTCGGCCATGCCCTTCGCCCGCATCGAGATGGAGGGCGGACGTTTTGTCACCCGCGTGGTGATGCATAAACCCGACGGCGAAACCGATCGCCTACTGTTCCGCCATCAAACCCTCAACCGCCTGCCCCTCACCGCAGCCGAGCAAGCCGCTTTCGGCCCCGTACACCCATGAACACACGCATCGCCGCACTTGCATGGGGTATCGTCGTCCTGCTCGCCTGTGGGTTTGTGCTGTGGCGCGCCGAGGCAGGGCTCCATTTCCGTACCGACCTCACCGCTCTGCTCCCGCGTGAAGCGCAGCAGCCGGAACTCCAGGCCATCAGCGATGCGGCACTGCAGCAATTGTCGCAACGCCTGGTGTTAGTCCTTGGCGATAGAGACCCCGCCAAGGCCCATGCCGCCGCCCATGCCCTGCGCGAGAGCCTACGCACAAGCGAGCGCGTCATCCCCCTGGCCGATCAACTATCAACCGAGCAGATCAAAACCCTCGGCGCCCTCTACTACCCCTACCGCTACGCCCTGCTGAGCGACGCCGACCGCGAGCGCCTGCAACAACATCAACCCGCCGCTATCGCGCAGCGCGCCTTAGCACAGGTGTATGGTGTCACCGGTCTGGCAAACGGTGCCTTGCTGCAGCGCGACCCCTTCTTGCTACTACCGCAATTCCTCACCCACTTGCCGCTGCCCAGCGCCAATTTCGCGCTGGAGGATGGGCTACTCACCCGCACAACAGAGGGAAAAACCTGGGTGCTACTCCCCTTCCAGATGCGGGGCGACCCCTACGCACTGGCCGATCAACAAGCGCTCATGAACGCCACCGCGCAAGCCATCACCGCCGCCCTCGCCCAGGCCCCATCGGCAACGGTGTTGCGCCTCGGCGCCCCCTATTTCGCCAGCGCAGGGGCCACACAAGCCATGGAGGAAACACGCCGCCTCAGCCTCTTGTCCCTTGCCGCAACGCTGCTGCTCGTGGGCTGGGTCTTTCGCAGCCTTGCACCGCTCCTGCTCAGCCTGCTCGTCATCGCCACGGGCATGCTGGTGGCGCTGGCGGTCAGCCTCGCCTGGTTCCACGAATTGCATGTGGCGGCCCTGCTTTTTGGCACCACGCTGATGGGCGTCACGGTCGATTACAGCCTGCAATATTGCACCGAACGTCTGGGCCACCGCACGCGCAGCCCGCAGGCCTGCTTGCAGCGCGTATTGCCCGGCATCACTCTCGGCACCGCCACCACCATCATCGGCTACCTCACCCTGGCGCTTGCACCGTTTCCGGGCTTGCAACAAGTCGCCTGGTTCTCGGTGGTGGGGCTCGCGGCTTCCTGGCTCACGGTGGTGCTGTGGCTACCCCGGCTCGAGTCTGTGGCGCGTAAGCTCACCGCTACAGATCGCCGCTCCCTCCTTCCCCCCGTCGGGCAATCGCTCGCGCTACGCGTGGTGCGCGGCTGGCATCCGCTCACCCGGCGTGGCCGCGCCGCGCTGCTTGCCCTGCTGGCGCTGATGCCACTCGGCCTCATGCACCTCACGCCCGACGACGCCATGCAGCATATGCAGGCGCTCAACCCCTCGCTACGGGCACAAAAAGAGCAGATCCAGCATTTACTGGGCATGCAGGAAGAGATGCAGTTTTTCCTCGTGCGCGGCGCGAACGACGAGCAGCGCCTGCAGCGAGAGGAATGGCTTGCCGAGCGGCTAAATCAGGCCGTCCACGAAGGCGCGCTCGACAGCTTTCAATCGCTCGCGCAGTTCGTGCCTTCGCAACAACGCCAGCACGAGAATGCAGCGCTGATAGTGCAGCAATTAGCTCCCCATCTTGCCGCACAACAGCGCGCCTTGCATCTCACCCGCGCGGAGGAAATTGCTGCGCCGCAGCATGCGCTGTTACCACAGGAGGTATTGGCGCACCCGGCACTGGCGTCGCTGAAATTGCTGCAGGTTACGCCGCCCTCGGGCCCTGCCGCTCATCTGGTGCTCCTCAGCAATGTGCACACGCCCGAAGCCCTGCGCAACATCGCCGCCGAAGGCGAGGGCATCAGCTACATCAACCCCACAGCAGATTATAGCGCCCTGCTGAAAAAATATCGCCTTCAGGCGGTGGCGCTGGCCGCTCTTTCCCTCGTCCTGATGTTGCCGGTGCTGCTCTGGCGCTATCGCCGCCGCAGCCTGTGGGTGCTGCTGCCTTCCGTCGCGGCCCTCACCGCCACGCCCGCATTGCTGGCCTTGCTTGGGCTTTCCTTCACCTTCTTCGATGCGATGGGGCTAGTCCTCATCCTCTCTGTGGGTGTGGATTACAGCGTGTTTTATGCCGAAACCCGCACCGAGCATCTTCCCACCACGGCCTTGGCGGTAGCACTCGCGGCCTGCGCGGCGGCGCTGTCGTTTGGGCTATTGCTACTCAGCGCCGTCAGCGCCCTCACCCATCTTGGGGCAACCATGCTGCTGGGCATTGCCCTTTCCTACCTGTTTGCCCCTCTTGCGCGCCGCGCCGCGACAGACTATAGGAAACAGCAGTGATGCGCGCGCGGTGGAAACAGATACTCGGATGTGCCTGCCTCAGCCTGAGTGCAGCCTGTGGCGATGGCAACGCACCGCCGGAAGGGCAGGTCGTGCTCAGCCCGCAAGCCCACTTCACCCTTCCTGGCTACCACTATACCGGTGCTCCCACGCAGGTGGAGCAATGGCTGGTGGCCACCTATCAGGATCAGAAATTTCTGCTGCAAGCCCACCTGCAGCTCGCGCGCGATCACCTGCTGCTCATCGGCATGGATGCGCTCGGTCGTCGCGCCTTCACCCTACGTTGGGATGCCACCGGCACGCATTACGACGCCGCTGATTGGGTGCCCGCCGCGCTTAAGCCTGAAAATATTTTAGGCGATCTGTTTCTCATCTATTGGCCCGCGCCGGACGTACGTCACGCCATCAGCCCCACGGCGGGCGCCTTACGCACCGCCGCACAAACGCGCGAACTGCGCTGGGGCGACAGCCCCGTGGTCTCGATCGCCTACACCCCACGCGCCACCGGTTGGAACGGCCAGGCCCATTACCGCAATCTGGTATGGGGCTATCAGCTCGATATTCAATCCCACGAGGTTGCGCATGGCCGTTGAGCCCCTCGCCCTCACGGATTGCGGCATCCTCACCGCCATCGGCAGCGGAAAAACCGCTACCGCGCAAGCCCTCGCACGTGCCGAGCGCGCCCTCACCCCAAGCCTCGATTACTTCCACACCCACCCCGTGATGCTGGGGCAAGTCACCACCCCCCTGCCGGAAATCCCCGCCCCCTTCGCTCGCTGGAACGCGCGCAACAACCAAATGCTGCTAGCCGCCTTGCAGCAAATCGCGTCAACCATCGCCGCCCTGCGCGCGCAATATGGCCCCGCGCGCATCGCGGTGGTGATGGGCACCAGCACCTCGGGCACCGAGAATGGCGAGCGCGCCTACGCCACCTATGCCGCGCAGCAGCATTGGCCCGACGGGTATAATTATCATCAGCAGGAAACCAGCAGCCCGTCGGATTTCGCCGCCGCCTGGTGCGGCATCACGGGCCCGGCTTTCACCATAGCCACCGCCTGCTCGTCGAGCGCGAAAGTATTCGCCTCCGCCCGACGCTTGATCGACGCAGGCGTGGTCGATGCCGCGATTGTCGGCGGCGTAGATACGCTCTGCCGCATGACGGTACGGGGCTTTCACGCGCTCGAGATTCTCTCGCCCACCGTTGCCCGCCCCTTCAGCCCCACGCGCGACGGTATCAGCATCGGTGAAGGCGCGGCCGTGTTCGTGCTGCAGCGGGGCGATGCGCCGGTGCATCTGCTCGGGGTGGGCGAAACCGCCGATGCACACCACCTCACCGCGCCCGACCCGGAAGGCAGCGGTGCCGCCGCCGCCATGCAGCACGCCCTGGCCGAGGCAGGCCTCGCGCCATCCGCCATCCGCTACATCAACCTGCATGGCACCGGCACCCCGCTCAACGACGCCGCCGAAGCCCACGCCCTGGCCCGCGTGTTTGGCGCGGGCGCAGTGCCGTGCAGCTCCACCAAGGGCATGACCGGGCACTTGCTCGGCGCCTCCGGCGCGTGCGAGGCTGCGTTTCTCTGGCTTACCCTGCACCCGGATCATAGCTCAGGCGCACTGCCTGCACAAGTGAGCGACGGCGAACCCTGCGATCCCCGCATCCCACCTTTGGCGTTGGTAGCCCCCCACACCCCCGCCCCGCGCGAGGGGGCCTGTGCCATGCTCAGCAATGCTTTTGGCTTTGGCGGCAGCAATGTCAGCCTGATCCTGGGGAGGCGATAATGTCATTCCCCACGCCCGCACAATTGCTTCCCCACGCACCGCCCATGGTGCTGCTCGACGCCGTCATCGCCTATACCCCCCCCTCGATTGAGGCCTGCCTCACCCTGCGCGAGGGCATCGCGTTCTATGTCGCGGGCCGAGGCATTCCCGCACAGGTGGGGTTGGAATACATGGCGCAAACCTGCGGTCTCTATGCCGGGCTCGAGGCGCAGCAACGCGGCCTGCCCATACGCATGGGCTTCCTGCTCGGCACACGTCGCTACCGTGCCGAAACCGCCTGGTTCGCACCCGGTGCCACACTGCACATCACCGCGCAGGAAATCATGCGACAGGATGGCCTCGGCGTCTTCGATTGCCAGATCCATCACGGCGGCGAGCCCATTGCCAAGGCGCAGCTCACCGTCTACAGTCCGCCGGACGAACAAAGTCCCTTCACCCCCTAAGGACACAGCATGCCAAGAACCATTCTGGTAACCGGTGCCAGCAAAGGCATCGGCCGCGCTATTGCCCTGCGGCTGGCGGAAGATGGCTTCCTCCCCGTGCTGCATTACGGCCGCGACCGTGCGGGGGCCGAAGCCACCGCCGCCCGGTTGGCAAGCCACGGGCTTGCGCCGCGCCTGCTCGGCTTCGATATCGCCAATCGCCACGAATGCGAGCAGGTGCTGACCGAAGACATCGCAACGCACGGCGCCTATTACGGTGCAGTGTTGAACGCCGGCATCGCACGCGACGCCGCCTTCCCCGCCATGCGCGACGACGAATGGGACAGCGTGCTGCACACCAACCTCGATGGATTCCACCACGTGCTCAAACCCGTTGTCATGCCCATGGTCTCGGCGCGCCAGGGCGGACGCATCGTCACGCTTTCTTCGGTTTCCGGTCTGGCGGGCAATCGTGGCCAGGTGAATTACAGCGCGGCCAAAGCGGGCATTATCGGTGCCACCAAGGCCCTCGCGGTCGAGCTGGCGAAGCGCCGCATCACGGTCAACTGCGTCGCCCCCGGCGTCATCGAAACCGCGATGACCGAAGCCCTCCCCCTCGAACGCCTGGCCGACTTGATCCCCATGCGGCGCATGGGCTCGCCCGAGGAAGTCGCCGCCGTCGTTGGCTTTCTCTGCTCCGATGCGGCGAGCTACGTCACACGGCAAGTAATCGCCGTTAACGGAGGCATGATGTGATGCAACGCGTCGTAGTCACAGGTATGGGCGGCATCACCGCACTCGGCGAAGATTGGCCCAGCATTCGCGCGGCCATGGCCGCGGGCAAAACCGGCGTGCGCCACATGCCGGAGTGGGAGCGCTTCACAGGCGTGCACACCCGCTTGGCCGCCCCGGTCGATGGGTTCTCGGTCGAAGGCATCTACCCGCGCAAAAAACTCCGCACCATGGGGCGCGTGGCGCAACTCGCCGTCTATGCCACCGACCGGGCGCTCGCCAGCGCAAACCTCACCGACTCACCCCTGCTCGGCAGCGGACGTGTCGGCGTTGCCTATGGCTCGTCCTTCGGCACCCCGGATGCCGTGCTCGGCTTCTACGAACTCAAAATGCACGGTGCCTCCAAAAACCTCAGCGCCACCAACTATATCCGCATGATGGGCCACACCACCTGCGTCAACATCACGCTGTTTTATGGCATCACCGGGCGCATCATTCCTACCTCCTGCGCCTGCACGTCGGGCAGCCAGGCCATTGGCTACGCCGCCGAAGCGATCCGCATGGGCAAGGCCGATATCATGCTCGCCGGGGGTGCCGAAGAGCTCGACGTGACCGACGCCGCCACCTTCGACACACTCTTCGCCACCAGCACCCGCAACCATGCCCCGCACACCACCCCGCGCCCCTATGACCGCGACCGCGACGGGCTGGTAATCGGCGAAGGCGCCGCCACCCTCGTGCTGGAATCCTATGACCATGCCCGTGCCCGTGGGGCCACCATCTATGCCGAGCTGGTCGGCTTCGGCACCAACGCCGACGGCGACCACGCCACCCAGCCCAATGCCCAAACCATGGAAGTCGCGCTGCGCCTCGCCCTGGCGGATGCGGGCCTACCGCCCGAATCCATCGGCTTCGTCAGCGGCCACGGCACCGCCACCGAAGGCGGCGACATCGCAGAATCGCAAGCCACCCACGCCGTTTTTGGCGGCACCGTGCCCATCCATTCGCTCAAAAGCTATTTCGGCCATTCGCTCGGTGCCTGCGGGTCGATGGAAGCCTGGCTCGGTATCGAAATGCTGCGCGAAGGCTGGTTCTGCCCCACCGCCAACCTCCAGCAGGTCGACCCGCGCTGCGCCCCGCTCGATTACGTCATCGGCAGCCCGCGCCTCGTCGCCATCGACCATCTCATGTCGAACAATTTTGCCTTTGGCGGCATGAACACCTCGCTCATCTTCCGCCGCTGGCAGGCATAGTCTCAAGCACAAATCGAATGCATAAAACCGCGAGGGCTACACCTCAAACGCCGCGAACGCGCGTAGTGCCTCGCCCAAACCCTGCAACCGTTTCTCCACCGCTTCGGTGCGCAAAGGGGCGGCCTCTTCATCGAGCGTCAGCAGCACCTGGCCATCATGATAGCGCAATTTCGCGTGGTGAAGATTCCCCGCATGCCCACCCGAAAGCTGGAACGCCAGATTCGCCGCTAAGCCCACACAGCGCGCCCAGAGACGTTCGCGTTCATCAAGCAGCTTGATCTCGCTTTTATCGCCCCGCCAGCGCGAGGAATTGCGATAATACAGCGCCAGCGCCAGCATCAAGCGCTCCTTATGATCGATCCCGCGCAGCGAGGATTGAATAATCCGCTGATAGGCCCAGGCGGAACGAAACATCGGCTCGATGCTCCAGGCCAATTCCGACAGCTTCGCCAGCGCCTGACGAATTCGCGTCCAGCCCAACGGCTCGTTCGGAAATAAGGGCCGCATCCACTCGAACAATTCTCCGGCATAGGCCCCGGTGCGGCCAATCAACGCGGCAAGGTCGCGCGCACTCGCCAGCAACGCATCTTCCTTGCGCACGCGCGGCTCCAGCAAGTCGTAGAAGAATCCTTCGCGAATCCCGCTGGCCGAAAACCGCACTTCCCGCGCGCCCGTATGTTGCAGCAATTGCTGCAACACCATCGCGGTGGGCAACATGGTGGCGGCGCGTTTTTCGGTCATCCCCGGCAGTGCGGCAATGGCCTCGGGCGCA
>CAZUOS010000018.1:5995-10651 GCA_964621415.1 uncultured Azospirillum sp. | reverse complement strand
ACGCTATTACGGCGGCTGCGAATTCGCCGATGTGGCTGAGCAACTCGCCATCGACCGTGCGAAAAAACTGTTCAACACGAACTATGCCAACGTGCAGCCAAACAGCGGCAGCCAGGCGAACCAGGGTGTGTTCAACGCACTGCTGAAACCCGGCGATACCATCCTCGGCCAATCGCTCGCGGCAGGCGGGCACCTGACGCATGGCGCGCCGGTGAACCAATCCGGCAAATGGTTTAACGCCGTCAGCTATGGCGTGCGCGAGGATAACCACCTGCTCGATTACGATGCGATCGAAAAGCTCGCCATGGAGCATAAGCCGAAGCTGATTATCGCTGGGTTCAGCGCCTATCCGCGCGTGGTGGATTGGGCGCGTTTCCGCCAAATTGCGGATAAAGTGGGTGCCTATTTCATGGTGGATATGGCGCATATCGCAGGCCTCGTGGCCGGTGGTTCCTACCCCAGCCCGCTGCCGCACGCCCATGTCGTCACGACCACGACGCACAAGACGCTGCGCGGCCCGCGCGGGGGGATGATTCTTTCCAACGTGCCCGAGCTGGTGGTTGGCAAAACCGCGCAAGGGAAGGATCAAACGCTCGAAATGGCGATCAACTCGGCGATTTTCCCCGGCATTCAAGGCGGCCCGCTGGTGCATGTGATGGCAGCGAAGGCGGTGAGCTATGGCGAAGCGCTGCAACCGAGCCTCAAGCAGTATGCGCAGGCCGTGGTTGATAACGCCCGCGCGCTCGCGGCAGTGCTCGTCAAGCGTGGCCTGAATATCGTCAGCGGCGGCACGGATAACCACCTCGTGCTGGTCGATCTGCGCCCGAAACACTTAACCGGCAAAGCCGCCGAAGCGGCACTCGAGCGTGCGGGCCTCACCTGCAACAAAAATGCGATTCCGTTCGACCCCGCCTCGCCGTTCGTCACCTCTGGCATTCGCCTCGGCACCCCGGCTGGCACCACGCGCGGCTTCGGCGTGAAAGAGTTCGAGGAAATCGGCAACCTCATCGGCGATGTGCTCGATGGCCTGTCGAAAAATCCAGAAGATGTTGCAGCCAATGCTGCGGTAGAAGCCGCAACAAAAGCAAAGGTTCGCGCGCTGACGGATCGTTTCCCGATTTATGGATGAGGAGCATGAACAGGAAGCTAAAAACATTCGGTCTGATTACACTTGGCTACGCCGTAGCGGGGCCTGCTATCGGTGGTCTGCTGGTTGGGTTTGGCTATCTGGTGCGAGACTTAATCATGGGAACGAATCAAAACTTTGATGTTATGGCACCGATCGTTTTTATCGGGTTAGGTTATCTCGTTGGCTTTATTCCGGCAGTGGCAAGCGGTCTCTATGTGGCGTGGTGCACTGCACGTCAGAAAATGATTCGTCTCCCTATTTATTATGTTCTTGCAACCCTGCCTGCACTGACGATGGCTTTGATTCCTATTATGGCCATTCTTCGCGTACCACCTTCCGATAATGATATCTCGCTTCCACCGGATGAGCAGCCAGCATACCCTTTTGAGTTTAAGCCTCTGGATAGTTTGAGTGCAGCAGATTACCAAATGTTAGCATTTACCACGATTGTGCCTACCGCTGTTGGTGCAATTTCTGCTGCGCTTTTACTGAAGTTTACCCGACATCGCCTTGCTGCTTCTCCCTTCGCTCTCAAGTTTAAATCTTCCTCCGCTGAGGCATAGTATGCGCTGCCCCTTCTGCAATCACGAAGATACGCAAGTGAAGGATTCGCGACCCTCGGAAGACGGCTCGTCGATCCGTCGGCGGCGCTATTGCCCGGAATGCGACTCGCGCTTCACCACGTTCGAGCGGGTGCAGCTGCGCGAGCTGACGGTGGTGAAAAACAACGGCGAAAAACGCGTGTTCGACCGCGAAAAAATCGCCCGCTCCATGACCGTCGCCCTGCGCAAACGCCCGGTGGATGCCGAAGCGATGGAAATGGCCATCAACCGTATCGTGCAAAAGCTCGAATCCGAGGGCGAGGCCGACATCCCCACCCGTCGCATCGGCTCGCTGGTGATGGCCGAGCTGAAAAAGCTCGATACCGTCGCCTTCATCCGCTACGCCAGCGTCTACCGCGATTTTTCGGACGCGGCGGATTTCGAGAAATTTGTGGATAAATTGTAGTGGCTAGAGTCGAGAGTCGAGAGTCGAGTAGCCGCGGCGAGGGTAGCCTCACTCGACTCTCGACTCTCGACTCTGACCACTCCTTCCTCGCCCACGCCACCCGCCTCGCCCAGCGCGGCCTTGGCCACACCTGGCCGAACCCCACCGTGGGCTGTGTACTGGTGAATGACGGTGCCATCATCGGCGCAGCACGCACGGAAGATGGCGGACGGCCCCATGCCGAAGCACTGGCCCTTGCCCAAGCGGGCAAGGCCGCGCGTGGCGCAACCGCCTATGTCACCCTCGAACCGTGTGCCCATCACGGCAAAACCCCGCCTTGCGCCGAAGCGCTGATCCGCGCGGGCATCGCCCGCGTCGTCATGGGTGCCATCGACCCCGACCCGCGCGTATCCGGCAAAGGGATTGCCATGCTCGAAGCCGCGGGCATCGAGGTTTCACGAATCACGAATCACGAATCACGAGCCACGAACCGCGGCTTCTTCCGCCGCGTGCAGCATGGCTTGCCGTATGTGGGGCTAAAGCTCGCCACCAGCAGCGATTATTTCATGGCCCGGAATGATGGCGGCGGGCAATGGCTCACTGGCCCGGTGGCACGCGCGCATGGGCATGCACTGCGCAGCCAGCATGATGCGATCCTGACCGGTATCGGCACCGTGCTGGCCGATGATCCACTCCTCACTGCCCGCCCGCCCGCGGCACCGCACCCGGCCCTCGTGCGCGTGGTGGCGGATCGCAGCCTAAGGCTACCTTTAACAAGTACGCTCGTGAAAACTGCCTCTCAATTTCCGCTATGGGTCATCACCACACCCGAAGGGGTGGAGCACGCCGCGAGCCATGCCAGCGATTTGCGCGAGCGTGGCGTAACGCTATTCGTGGTAGACGCGTCCGCCCCCGTCGCCCTCCTCCACACCCTCGCGGGGGAAGGCATCACCCGCCTGCTGGTCGAGGCTGGCCCAACGCTTTCCGCAGCTTTCCTCGATTCCGGGGCCATCGACACACTCCATCATTACCATGCCCCTTTTGCCCTCGGAAATGCTGGCGCCGCGCCCATAAATACGCTAGAAGGCCACCTCGCCCACAGCCAACGCATTGATGCGCGCGCGCTCGGCGACGACATCTACGAGGCATATTCATACCCATCATGTTTACCGGATTAGTCAGAACCCAAGGCACCATCCGCCGCGTCGATATGCGCGGCGACTGCCTGATGACGATTGCGATGCGCGAGCCATTCGCCATCGCCATCGGCGACTCCATTTGCTGCGACGGCATTTGCCTCACCGCCATCAAGGTGGAGGAAACCACGTTCAAAGTGTCGCTCTCGGCGGAAACGCTCGGCTGCACCACGGCCAAGGATTGGGCCGTCGGCACCGAAATCAACCTCGAGCCTTCCTTGCGCGTGGGCGATCATCTCGGCGGGCATTTTGTCAGCGGCCATGTGGATGCCACCGCGCGCGCCGTCGCCCAGGAACAATCCGGCGACTCGACCATCTGGGAGTTCGAGGTGCCCCCGGAGCTGGCGCGGTTTATCGCGCCGAAAGGCTCGGTGACGGTGAATGGCGTGTCGCTGACGGTGAATGCAGTGAAGGAGAGGCCAGAGGCCAGAGGCCAGAGGCCAGAGATCGAAATCCCATCGATTAAGCAGCCAGCTGAAGAGCAAGTAACATCTTCCCTGACCTCTGACCTCTGGCCTCTGGCCTCCTCCTTCAGCGTCAACATCATTCCCCACACCGCAAAGGAAACCGGCTTTGGTCGGCTGAAGCTGGGGGATGTGGTGAATCTTGAAATTGATATGCTGGCGCGCTACGTGGCGCGCATAGCAGAAACGAAATCCCTATGACCCAGCTCTCCTCCATCGAAGATATTATCGCCGAAGCGCGCGCCGGGCGCATGGTCATCCTGGTGGATGACGAAGACCGCGAGAACGAGGGCGACCTCGTCATCCCCGCCCAGTTTTGCTATGCGGATGCGGTCAATTACATGGCGCGGCACGCACGCGGGCTCATCTGCCTCGCGCTCGAGAAAGCACAAGTCGAGCGCCTCGGCCTGCCCCCCATGGCGCGCCACAACAGCAGCCGCCACGCCACTGCCTTCACCGTTTCCATCGAAGCGCGCGAGGGCGTGACCACCGGCATCAGCGCGGCCGACCGCGCCCACACCATCGGCACCGCCATCCACCCCGAGGCGCAGGCGCACGATATCGCAAGCCCGGGCCATATTTTCCCGCTCGAAGCGCGCGAGGGCGGCGTGCTCGTGCGCGCCGGGCATACCGAGGCAGCGGTCGATATCGCCCGCCTCGCGGGGCTGATTCCGGCGGGCGTCATCTGCGAAATCATGAACGACGACGGCACCATGGCGCGCCTGCCAGACCTGCTGAAATTTGCAGAGCGGCATCAGTTAAAAATCGGCACGATTGCGGATTTGATCGCCTATCGTCGCCGCTCGGAAAAACTGGTAACGCGCATTGTCGAGAGCCATATTTCCACCCATTTCGCAGGCGACTGGCACTGCATCGCCTA
>CAZUOS010000018.1:0-5895 GCA_964621415.1 uncultured Azospirillum sp. | reverse complement strand
GTGCGCATGCACGCGCTCGATGTGCTGCACGACGTGCTGGGCGATGTGTCGCACGGGCGTGCAGGCGTGCTGCAACAAGCGATGCGCGCGATTGATGCAGCGGGTGCGGGCGTGCTGGTGCTGCTGCGCGAGCCGCGTCGCACCGCCGCAAGCGATGGCTTACGCCTCAAGCGTGGCGAAGCCCCCGCCACACCGATCTTACGCGATTACGGCATCGGCGCACAAATCCTGGTCGATCTCGGCGTACGGCAGATGACCCTGCTCACCAACGCGCCGAAAACCATTGTCGGGCTCGAGGCCTATGGACTCGAGATTGTCGGCCACCAAGCGATTGAAGGAATCTGACCCGTGAAACCACTGCTCATCATCACCTCGCCTTATTATCAGAATATCCACGAGATGCTGGTAGAAGGCGCCGCCAATGCCATTGAGGAAGCGGGCGCCAGCGCCAACCTCATCGCCGTACCCGGCGCGCTCGAGATCCCGGCCGCCATCGCCATGGCCATGCGCAGCAGGCATTACGCCGGCTATGTTGCGCTCGGCTGCGTGCTGCGTGGCGAAACCTCGCACTACGACATTGTCGCGAATGAATCCGCACGCGGGCTGCAACAACTCGCCCTCGAGCATGCCGCTGCCATCGGCAACGGCATCCTCACCTGCGAAACCATGGAGCAGGCGATTGAACGTGCGGCCCCCGCACAAGGCAACAAAGGCGGCGATGCGGCCAACGCGGC
This sequence comes from uncultured Azospirillum sp., assembly GCA_964621415.1. GTDB lineage: Bacteria > Pseudomonadota > Alphaproteobacteria > Rickettsiales > UBA3002 > QFOX01. Next base: position 5,161 of record CAZUOS010000018.1, on the reverse strand, counting down.
CTTGCGCATGATCGCGCTCGCCCAACAATTTGGATTGGAAATCGTATGAACACCCCCCGCCTCTCACTCCTGCGCAAACGCGCCTCGCGCCTGGCCGCCGTGCAGGCCGTCTATTCCGAACTGCTGATCGAACGTTCCACCCTACCCGCCATGCTTGCCGCGCAAATGCTGCAGCGCTGGGCCGATAGCCGCACCTACGACACGGGCGATATGCTGGGCGATCTGCAACCCGAAGCAGCGCTGCTCAACAAGCTGCTCGCCGCCACGCAAAGCCACCTTGCCGAGATTAACGCAGTAATTGAAACGCTCATCCTGCCGGAATGGAAGCGCGAGCGCATGAGCCTGCCACTGCTCGCCACCCTCACCGTATTCGCGGCGGAAACGCTCAACGCCCCCACCCGCAGCCGCGCGACCCTGATCGAGGAATATACCGAAGTCGCCGCCCAACTCGTCACCGATACGGAACTCGCCTACGCGCACAAAGCCTTCAATCTGCTGATGGATCGGTTGCGTGCGGAGCGTTCCTAAGCGTTTAAGAATAGGCACAGATTCCAGAGCGCTAGCTCCCCCCTTGAGGGGGAGCCAAATCGCTTCTTCAGCGATTTGGTGGGGGGTAAACAAACCTCAGTAAGTATCCCCCCACCAAAATTGCGAAGGGCAATTTTGGCTCCCCCGCGTGAGGGGAGCTAGCGCCCTGGAATCATTGCGCAAACCCTAAGTCAGCCACCACAATGACCATTGCCGAACACACCCGCATCGCCCGTTACTTCGCACCGCTCGCCGCCGCCGAGCCGGGCGCATTTGCGCTGGTGGATGATGCGGCGCTGCTTACCCCGCCGGATGGGAAACGGCTGGTTGTCACCACCGATAGCGTGATCGCGGGCACACATGTAATGAGCAATGCTGCGCCGCAGCATATTGCGCAAAAACTGGTACGACGAAACCTCTCCGACCTCGCCGCGATGGGAGCCACGCCCTGGCGTTACACGCTGAACCTGCACACCCCACACGGGCAGGCGGAGGACTGGTTCGACGACTTCACCGCCACCCTCGCGGTGGAACAGGAACAGTTCGGCATGGTGCTCGCCGGGGGCGATTCAACGAGTGGCAACGGCCCCATCCACGCCACCATGACCTGTATTGGCCTCATGGCGCGCGCCCCCCTCACCCGCCAGGGCGCACAAGCGAACGACGATCTCTATGCGAGCGGCACGCTGGGCGATGCGGCGATGGGCCTAAAATTGCTGCAACGCAACATAGCCCTCAGCAGCGATACCGCAACGCAGCAATCCTTCCTCATCGACCGCTACCACCGCCCCACCCCGCGTCTGGCACTCGGCGAATCGTTGTGCGGCATCGCCACCAGCGCCATGGATATTTCCGACGGGCTGCTGGCGGATCTCGCCAAGCTCAGCGCCGCGAGCGGGATAGGGGCGACCGTCGAAGCCGCTGCCCTGCCCCTCTCGCCCGCCCTTTGCATGCTTGCGGGCAACGCCGCGCGCGACGATGCCCTTACCGGCGGCGATGATTACGAGCTGCTCTTCACCGCCTCCCCCACCGCGCGCGATGCCATCGCCAACCTCGCGCGCACGCTGAGCCTGCCGCTCACCCGCATCGGCAGCATGGAGGGCAGCACCGTGCGCGTGGTGGCGGCGAACGGCGCAGAAATCACAACCTTAAAGCAAGGATGGAGCCATGATTAACGTAATGCAGTCATTGCTCGCCCTCGCCCACCATGCGGGCAGTGTGTGCGCCGAAGTGCCGATTGCCGCCGCCGTGCTGGATGCCAACGGCGAGGTGATCGCGATGGCGCATAACGAGGTCGAAACCCGTGCCGACGCCACCGCTCATGCCGAGCTGCTCGCCATTCAGGCCGCCTGCGCCGCCCGCGGCAGCAAATATCTTGAGGGCTGCACGCTGGTAGTGACGCTGGAACCGTGCGCCATGTGCGCGCAGGCAATTTCGCTCACGAAAATCGACCGGCTAATCTTCGGCGCGTATGATATGAAAGGCGGCGGGGTCGAGCATGGCGCGCGCGTCTTTTCGCACTCCACCTGCCACCACACGCCCGAAATCATCGGCGGCATGCTCGAAGCCGAATGCCGCAACCTGCTCCAAACCTTCTTCCGCAGCAAGCGGGGTTAGTGCCTCATTAAGCTCTGCCCAGCACGCTGAATCTCCATGGTGGTCTCCATCCTCGCACACCCCGCGTCAAACGCTTCTAAAATGGTATCTGTGGGGATCATATCGCTTGCCGGTCGTCTTTCGCTCCTGTGATCCAGCGCAACCAAGAGTATATCTTTTGCGTCAACCTTAGCCTCTTCAAGCTTCTTCGTATACCCGTCAAAAGTCCTAAGTTGCCCAACATCTATGCCATGCTTGAGATCAATTCCAAGCTCATTAAGCAAAAGGTCATAGCATAACCTTAATGCAGCAAGTTGCGAATTTATAGCATAGCTGGAAGTTTTTTGCGCCAACAGCGCATAGCCCGCATCACAAAATTCTCTATTCAAGTTGTTCACTTGCCGCAAAGTAACTTCATTCCTTATTGGGGGTACGCTCCGTGCGGAGGAAATGGCCTTATTAATTAAATCACTAAACATCTCAGTTGCCGCCAGAATGTTTTCTTTTTTCTGTACACCTTCAGTCCAGAATTCTGAGATTTTCTGCGGCATCCCATCAATCACACGACGCCTATTGTCTTCTACAAGTGCCCAATTATCCTGGAACTCCATTAAGGTGTCACCGTAACGCCTGCAAATAACCTCAAGTGCAGTATCGCTGACAAACTTGCTTATCTCTTTGCGGCTTTTTGAACAATCTACTCTTTGTAAGAGATCCACCAGATTCTCAAACTCTTCTTGTCCGAACTTCGTCCTTCCCGCAACGCAAGCTACATACCTATCCAGCTCTGCCACCCTGACGAGCGCCTCAAATCGACTTTGATGAGAATAACTACGATCCCCTAGCATTCTTCTTGCCTTCCAAAAGCTTCCCACACTATCATACCCCCCAATTATTACCGTTTGATGAAGGAAACCACCATGTCCGTACAATATGTGTTTGTGATGAAGGGGCTGACGAAAGCCTATCCCGGCGGGAAAAAAGTGTTGAATGACATTTGGTTAAGCTTCTATCCGGGGGCCAAGATCGGCATTGTCGGCCATAACGGGGCGGGGAAATCGACGCTGCTGCGCATCATGGCCGGGCGCGACAAAGAGTTCAGCGGCGAGGCCTGGGCGGCCGAGGGCATCAAGGTCGGCTTCCTCGAGCAGGAGCCGAAGCTCGATGACAGCAAAACCGTGCTCGGCAACGTGATGGAGGGCCTCAAGGAGAAACAAGCGCTGGTCGACCGTTACAACGAAATCATGGCCGATTATAGCGACGACGTGGCCGACGAAGCCGCGGCCCTACAGGATAAAATCGACACGCTCGGCGCCTGGGACCTTGAGCGCGAGGCCGAAGTGGCGATGGACGCGCTGCGCTGCCCACCGGGCGAAGCGGAAGTGGCCAAGCTCAGTGGCGGTGAGAAGCGCCGCGTGGCGCTCGCCCGCCTGCTGCTCGAAAAGCCCGATATGTTATTGCTCGACGAACCGACCAACCACCTGGATGCCGAATCCGTCGCCTGGCTCGAGAACTTTTTGCGCAACTACCCCGGCACGGTGGTGATGGTGACACACGACCGCTACTTCCTCGATAACATCACCGGTTGGACGCTGGAGCTGGATCGCGGCGAGGGCCGCCCGTTCGAGGGGAATTACTCCGGCTGGCTCGAGCAGAAATCGAAGCAATTGTCGCAAGAGGAAAAAGAGGAATCCGCCCGCGCCAAGGCGATGAAAGACGAGCTGGAATGGGTGCGTAGCTCGCCCAAAGCGCGGCAGTCGAAATCCAAGGCGCGCCTCAAAGCCTATGAGGATATGCTCGCCCAGCAAACCGAGAAGCGCAGCTCCACCGCGCAAATCATCATTCCCGCAGGCCCACGCCTTGGCGGTGTCGTCATCGAGGCCGAAGGCCTGAAGAAAGCCTATGGCGACCGGTTGCTGGTCGAGGGGCTCAATTTCCGCCTGCCGCCGGGGGGCATTGTCGGCGTCATCGGCCCGAACGGAGCCGGGAAAACCACCCTGTTCCGCATGATTACCGGCGCCGAAACGCCGGATGCCGGTAGCTTCAAAGTGGGCGAAACGGTAAAGCTCGGCTATATCGACCAGAGCCGCGATTCGCTCAACGACAAAGCCACCGTGTGGGAGGAAATCTCCGGCGGGGCGGATGTGATTGAGCTGGGTAAAATCAGCATGAAAAGCCGCGCTTATTGCTCGGCGTTTAACTTCAAGGGAAGCGACCAGCAGAAAACCGTCGGCATGCTCTCGGGCGGCGAGCGCAACCGCGTGCATCTGGCGAAAATGCTCAAAACCGGCGCGAACGTGATCCTGCTCGATGAGCCGACCAACGACCTCGATGTCGAGACCCTGCGCGCGCTCGAGGAGGCTCTGCTCGAGTTCGCGGGCTGCGCCGTCATCATCTCGCACGACCGCTGGTTCCTCGACCGCATCGCCACGCATATTCTGGCGTTCGAGGGCGACAGCCATGTCGAATGGTTCGAAGGCAACTTCGCCGATTACGAGGAGGATAAAAAACGCCGCCTCGGCGAGGATTCGGTGCAGCCCAAGCGCATTCGGTATAAGAGCTTGCTCGCGGCGTGAGGGAGAAGCCTATGGTTTGGCCAAAGCATATTCGAAAAAGAACGGCTGTTTTCACGCTGCTGCTGGCAAGCCTGACCAGCTTTCTGATCGGACTTCGGTGTTCCGGTGGAACGGTGGATCTTCATGTGTCAGGAGTGGAGATAAAACCATTTGATCTGGCTACATTATTGCTAACATCAAGCGGCCTGTTGCTGACCTTTGTCACTGTGGTAATCGGTGCACTGGCAATATGGGGGTATAATTCCATCATGGATGTTACCGCCAAAGCAGCGGCGGAAGCAGCGATCGCTCGTTTTGAGACCCAGAAAGACGACATTGTTTCTGCCGTACTGAGACAAATAGATGACAGAAAAAAGTTGAATCGTGAGGCAGATGAAGAAAAAGCTTCACAGAAGTTGAAAAATATCTCGCAACCATCTACCCTGCAAGAAGAGGAGATGTTGCATAAGCTCATGTCTGGT
>CAZUOS010000017.1:9385-10665 GCA_964621415.1 uncultured Azospirillum sp. | reverse complement strand
CCCCGCACCTCGAAATTGGCGAACTGATCGAAGCTCGCGCAGGCGGGGGAGAGCAGCACACAAGGTGCAGCATTTGCATGTTGTGACGCAGCAATTTCTGCCGCATTTTTTGCCGCTGCGAAGGCGTTTTCCAGCGTGCCACAACTTGTGTAGGCGACCTTGCCTTCGAGCGTTTGGGCGAAATCGTCCGATGCCTCGCCGATGAGATAGGCGTGGCGGATTTTGGGGAAATAGGGCGCGAGCGGCGCGATGCCGCCTTCCTTCGCCACGCCGCCTAAAATCCAGTAGATATCGTCATAGGTGAGGAGCGCTTTTTCCGCCGCATCGGCATTCGTCGCCTTGCTGTCGTTCACGTATTGCACCCCGTGGATTTCTCCCAGCCATTCCATGCGATGCGCGAGGCCCGGATAGGTCTGCATGGCCGCGATGATGGCCTCATGCGTGCACCCACAGGCGACACACGCCGCATAGGAAGCCGCCGCGTTTTGGTGGTTATGCGCGCCTTGCAGGGATTTGACCGCCGCAATATCTTCGACTGTAAAGCGTCCGTCATTGCGAGCGGAGCGAAGCAATCCGGAAGGATTCGCTGGATTGTTTCGCTCCGCTCGCAATGACGGAGTGCCAGAAATCCGCACCACCTGCATGGGCGTGAGGCTCTCTGCAATCCGCGTACTTTCGGCATCATCCACACCCACCACCGCCACATCGGTTGCCGTCATCCGATCGAAAATATGCAATTTCGCTGCGATGTAATGTTCCATGCTGCCGTGATGGTCGAGATGATCCGGCGAAAGATTGAGCAGCACGCCCACGTTGAAATGCGTCGTGGTGACGAGATCGAGCTGATAGGAGGAAAGCTCGAGCACGTAGATGCCAGAGGCATCAAGTGGCGCGAGCGCGAGCGCCGGGGTGCCGAGGTTGCCGCCCACCTCGACCCGCTTGCCGCAGGCGCTGAGAATATGCGCAATCAAGGTGGTCGTGGTGGATTTGCCATTGGTGCCGGTGATGCACACATACCACGCGTTGGGTTGCGCGCGGAATAGCAGCTCGATATCGCCGATCACCTCGACGCCTGCTGCTTTCGCTGCCACTACCGCCGGGTGGCTCAGGAAAATGCCGGGGCTGACAATGAGTGCGGCAAGCGTGCCAAAATCCCATTGTTCGGGCGATAATTGCTGCAATGCAGAAAACTCTTTTTGCGCGGCTGTGCGTCCCGCTTCGCCATCATCCCACCCGATCACGCGTGCGCCGCTCGCGAGCAAACTCGCCACTGTCGCCCG
>CAZUOS010000017.1:0-9285 GCA_964621415.1 uncultured Azospirillum sp. | reverse complement strand
CGCAGCTTCAGGGTGGAGAGGCCGACAATCGCCAGAATCACCGCCACAATCCAGAAGCGGATGACGACGGTTGGTTCTTTCCAGCCTAGTTTTTCGAAATGGTGGTGAATCGGCGCCATGCGAAATACGCGCTTGCCGGTCATCTTGAACGAGGCGACCTGGATCATCACCGACAGCGCCTCGACCACGAACAGCCCGCCGATAATGGCGAGCACCATTTCATGCTTCACGATCACCGCAATGGCACCAAGCGAGCCACCAAACGCGAGGCTGCCCGTATCGCCCATGAATACCATCGCAGGCGGCGCGTTATACCACAAAAATCCAAGCCCCGCGCCGATGAGCGCGGCACAGAAAATCGCCAGCTCGCCCGCACCCGGCACATGGTCGAAATGCAAATAGGTGGCATAGCCCACATGGCCGATGAGGTAGCTGATGAGGCCAAAGCACGCCGCCGCAATCATGATCGGCACAATGGCGAGGCCATCGAGCCCATCGGTCAGGTTCACGGCGTTGCTCGCGCCCACCAGCACCAGCATCACGAATGGCGCGTAAAACCAGCCGAGATCGAGCAGGAAGTTTTTCACAAACGGAAAGGCGAGGTGATGATTGATGGTCTCAGGCGTGGCGGCGCTCACCCACAGCGCGGCGATAAGGGCAATGCTGAACTGGCCCACGAGCTTCTTTTTGCCCGAGAGGCCCTTGTGATTTTTCTTCGAGACTTTGAGATAATCATCGGTAAAGCCAATCGCGCCATAACCGAGCGTCACGAACAGTACGATCCAGACGAAGGGATTTTTTACATCGGCCCAGAGCAGGGTCGAGAGGGTGACGGAAAACAGCATCATCAACCCGCCCATGGTGGGCGTGCCTTTTTTGGAAAGGTGCGTTTCGGGCCCATCATCGCGGATGGGTTGGCCGCCATGCTGCTTCAGGCGCAGCCAGCGAATCAGTCGTGGGCCGATGATAAAGCTGATGACAAGCGCCGTCATCATGGCGCCGCCGCTACGGAACGTGAGGTAGCGAAACAGATTGAAGAGCTGAATATCGCCGATAAACGGCGTGAGAAGGTTATAGAGCATCAGTGTATTCCCTCAATCGCTTCGACCACGAGATCCATGCGGCTACCGCGCGAGCCTTTCACCAGTACCAGATCGTTCGCCTGCAACGCGCCCGCCACCATGGGGGCCAGTTCGCGGCTGGTGGGCTTATACGCGCCGCGCATGGCTTCCGGCAAGGCCAGATATAGCGATTCCATGAATTTTCCGGCGGCGAATACCAGGTCCATCTGGTTGTTGACGAGGGTTGGCACCAGCCCCACATGCAGCTCCTCGGCGGCTTCACCCAGTTCCAGCATGTCGCCCAGCACCACCACGGTGCGCACACGCGGGCTCGCGGCATCGCGCATATCGGCGAGTTTTTCGATGGCGCCTTTCACCGAAACGGGGCTGGCGTTATAGGCATCATCCACCAGCCGCAGCTGGCCGCCCTTCACGCTGAGCTTGCGGATTTGCCCCCGGCCTTTCGGCTCCTCGAAGCGTGCGAGCGCCTCGGCGGCTTTTGCCACATCGCCACCAAGCGCATCCACCATGCCGAGCACTGCGACCGACATCAGCGCCCAGTGTTTGCCCAGCGTGCCGAGCGTATATTGCATCGGCGTGCCGGTGATGCTGGCCTCGACGACGGAATGCGTGTCATCAATCGCGTAGCGCAGCATGCGGCAATGCGCGTGCTCGCCGGTGCCGAAAGCCAGCACGCGATCCAGCCCCTTGGCGCTAGCGTGTGCGGCGAGCCGGGCGTAATGCGCGTTATCGGCATTGAGCACGGCAACGCCGCTGCCGCCCATACCATCAAAAATCGCGGCTTTTTCATCGGCAATCGCCTCGACCGACGCAAAGTTCTCGATATGCACCGCATCCACCGTGGTGATGAGGCTGACATGCGGCCGTACCAAGCGCGAGAGCGGCGCGATTTCGCCCACATGGTTGGTGCCCATTTCGAAAACGCCATACTCCGCATCGGTGGGGAGGTTGGCGAGGTTCAGCGGCACGCCGAGTTGGTTGTTGAGGTTGCCGCGCGTGGCATACACGCGGCCGAGCGGCGCAAGCGCGGCGGCGAGCATCTCTTTCGCACCGGTTTTGCCGACCGAACCGGTAACACCGATCACCTTCGCATTGCTGCGCGCGCGCGCGGCGACCGCAAGAAGGTTCAGTGCCTGCTCCACATTGCTAACGAGCACTTGCCGTGCTGCATCCACCCCCTCCACCAAGCGGCTGACGAGGGCAGCGGCGGCGCCTTTTTCGATCGCCGCTTTCACGAAGCTATGGCCATCCACATGGCGCCCCGGCAACGCCACAAACAGCGCATCACGCTCGAGCGTGCGGGTATCAATGCTCACCGAGCGGGCGATCCAGTCGCCCGTGCTGATGCCGTGGGTGGCGGTGAGTATTTCTTGTGTGGTCCAGCGAGTCATGCGGCAATTACCTTTCGGATTTCTTCTGCGTCGTTGAAGGGAAGGGTTTGATTGCCGATGATCTGGGTTGTTTCGTGGCCTTTGCCGGCGACGACCAGAACGTCGCCCGCTTCAAGATGGTGAATGGCGCGACGGATCGCGGTGGCGCGGTCGGCCACTTCAAACGCGCTCGGTGCGGCGGCGAGAATGGCGGCGCGGATGGCAGCGGGGTCTTCGCTTCTCGGGTTATCGTCGGTGATGATGACGCGGTCAGCATGTTGTGCCGCCACCGCGCCCATTTCCGGACGCTTGCCGGCATCGCGGTCGCCGCCGCAGCCGAACACCACATGCAGTTTGTTCGTCGTATGGGGGCGCAGGGTTTTGAGGATGTTTTCAAGCGCCGCCGGGGTATGCGCGTAGTCGATAAAAATGGGTGCGTCCTTGAAGCTGCCGATTTTCTCGAGCCGCCCGGGAACGCCCTGGAGTTTGGGGAGATACGCGAGGAGCTGCATAGCATCCAGCGTTCGCAATGACGCACCTTCCAACAATCCCACCGCAGCCAGCATGTTGCTCAGCTGAAAGCTACCATAGAGCGGCAGCGAGAGCGTATGTTCAACACCATGAATCACCACAACGGCCTCGAGCCCACCCGCATGGGGCGTGAGGCGCAGGATGCGGTAAGTGGCCGCCGCATCGAACCCAAAGGAGACCACGTGAATGCTGCGATGCACACAGATTTGCTGCAATGCGGCAAAATGCGCATCGTCATGGTTAATCACGGCGACGCTTCCCGCCCGCAGCAGGCGCGAGAATAGTAGCGATTTCGCGGCGAAATAGGCGTCCGTTGTGCCGTGATAGTCGAGGTGATCGCGCGTCAGGTTAGTGAAGGCGGCTGCCGCAAAACGCACCCCATCGGCACGTTTCTGATCGAGCCCGTGGCTGCTGGTTTCAATCGCCGCGACCTCGACGCCTGCATCGGCCAATTGCTGCAACGTGTGGTGCAGCAAAATTGGCTCCGGCGAGGTGTTGATGGCGGGGAAGGCAGCATCGAGCGCCGTATGACGCGAACGCAGGCCCAGCGTGCCGATGGAGGCCGCATCCAGACCAGAAAGATTTGCTAATTGGCGCACAAAATCGGCGGTGGAGGTTTTGCCATCCGTGCCCGTAATCGCCACGCAATATTCGGGCTGGCGCGGATAAAACGCGGCGGCTAGCGCACTCACGCTCGCGCGCATATCGGTGACGTAGAGAAAGGTGGTTGAAGAGGAATCTCCTGCGGCACCCTCGGCGCATATCACCGCTGCCGCCCCACGTGCGATCGCATCCGCGATATACTGTGCGCCATCGGCCCTCACCCCCGGCATGGCGACGAACAAGCTCCCCGGTGTCACCTGCCGCGAATCAGCGGTGATCGCGGTAATCGCCACCGACGCATCGCCGACAATGCGGGCCTCAAGTTGAGCGTTTGCGAGAAGATCAGAAAGAAGCCGCACGCACCGCCTCCTTCGTCAAATGATTGTCGCGCGCGACGCTCGCCGCTTTTTGTCGTTGCTGCGAGCCGCCCCAATAGGCCTCCACCTTATCATCCGCCGGGGAAAAGTTCGGCTGCATGGCCAGCAGCGGCGCCATGCGCTGCACCACGCGGCCCACCACAGGAGCCGAAATCCAGCCCCCCGTCGCAAAGCCGTACGTCGCTTTGTTGCCCTTCGGCTCATCCACCATCACCAGCATGGCGTAGCGCGGATTGCTGATGGGAAACACGCCGACGAATGACGCCACTTTTGCATCTTTCTTGTACACGCCGTTGGTGTTTTTCTCGGCCGTGCCGGTTTTCCCGCCGACATCATAGCCCGGGGCGTTGGCCGATTTTCCGGTGCCGTGCAGCACCACCAAACGCAGCAAGTCGCGCACATCGCCAAGGGTCGATTCGCTCAGCACACGCGGGCCGGCGGGCTTGTTCTGATTGCCGCCTTTCAGCAGCGTCATCGGGTGCAGCGTGCCATCGCCACTGATGGCGGCAATGGCATTGATGAGATGCAGCGGCGACACCGAAATTCCGTGCCCGTAGGCGACCGTCATCGTCGTCAGTTCCGGCCATTCACGCGGGATAATCGGCCGCGCCATTTCCGGCACTTCGAGCTTCACCGGCTCGAACAGGCCGAGCGATTTGAGGAACGCGCGCTGGCGTTTGCCGCCGAGATCGAGCGCCATTTTCGCCGTGCCGATATTGCTCGAATACGCAAAAATCTCCGGCACCGAAAGCCAGCGCCCCTCGGGGTGCGCGTCGGAAATGGTGAAGTTGCCGTAATGAATCGGGTGGCTCGCGTCATAGCCGCCATGCATGGTGGTGACGTGATTCTCGAGCGCGCCTGCCATGGTGAAGGTTTTGAAGGTCGATCCCATTTCATACACGCCGAGCGTGGCGCGGTTGAAGCGCTGGTCGTCCGTCGCGTGGCCGGGCTGGTGGGGGTCGAACTCCGGCAAGCTGGTCATAGCGAGCAGCTCGCCCGATTGCATATCGAGCACCACGCCGATGCCGCCGATGGCCTGAAACTCGTTGACGGCTTTGCTCAGCTCGTCGCGCAACATGGACTGAATCCGCAAATCGAGTGACAGCACCAGCGGCTCGGTTTGCGAGGCGTCCTGCAGTGGCCCGTCGAAGGATTTCTCGAGCCCGGCGAGGCCCTGATTATCAATCCCCACATAGCCGATACTATGCGAAAACAGCCCGCCATAGGGGTACACGCGGCGGATATCCGGCTCGAAAAACAGGCCCGGTACGCCGAGATTATTCACCGCCTCCTGTTGGCGCGGCGTGAGGTGCCGCGCGAGATAGAGGAAGGTGGAATGTTTACGGTTGAGCTTTTCCTCGAATGATTCAGTGGATTCGCTAGCGAAGATTTTGTGCAGGCCCTCGGCCACCTCGTGCTCGTGGCGGATGATGGTGGGGTTTGCGACCAGCGACGCGGTTTTGATCGAGGTCGCGAGCACGAACCCGTTGCGATCCACAATGTCTCGGCGCACCACCTGCTCGTCCTCGGCGATTTTCGAGGCATCCACATCTTCCTCACGGCTGATGAGCAGCTGCGGCTCGCTCACCAAGCGTTTGAACGGCAAATCGCCACCGCCCATCGTGCTCACCTCGAGCAGGCGCAGGCCCAGCATCACGAAGCACAGCGCAAAAAAGCAGGCGACGAGAATGCTGCGCGCACGCGCATCGCCCAGCGAGCGGACCTCACGGCTCTCCACCCGCACAATGCGCGCGGCCGGCCGCCCGGATGGTTTGCGACGGAAGGGACGCATCTATTCGGCCTCTTTCATCGGGGTGCTGGAAGCGGCGCTCGCAGGCGCGGTGGCGATGGGCTGCATCAGCGGCGAGGCGCTGGTGGCGGTGGCGGCTTCGTCGCTGCGCGCAGCGGCGGGGATGGCCTGCACCTGGTCGATCTGACGGCTATCGAGCGGCACTAGGTCGAGATGTTTATCGGCCAGTGCGCGCAGGCGATCCGGACGATTGAGATAGGCCCATTCGGCGTTGAGCAGATGCAGTGATTCCTTCTCGGCGGCGAGCTCGGTTTTCTTCGTGGCAAGCTCGCGCTGCACATCCTCGACGCTGTATTTGACGAGATACAACCCCATGGCGAGCGCCGCGACGCACACCATATGCACCAGCAAACGGAAGTTCATAGCTCAGCTCCTTGACACATCGTCGGGGACGACGAAGGGTGGATTCACACATACGCCGTGCGGGTTGCACAGCGCAGCTTTGCCGAGCGCGAGCGGGGGTTGCGCGTCACTTCTTCTTCGCTGGGAGCGATCGCGCGGGAGGGGGTTAGTAAAAATCGTGGTTGGGTATGGGTATCGCGGGTGAGCGCGGCGGGGTCGTGGCGCGAGGTGGCGTGCGCCTTGTCGCTGCGGCCGTTCAGGAATTGCTTCACCAGCCGATCCTCGAGCGAATGGAAGGTAACAACGACGAGCCGCCCACCGGGCTTGAGCAATTGCTCTGCCGCGGCGAGCGCTGCTTCCAGCTCTGCCAGCTCCTGATTCACCTCGATCCGCAGCGCCTGAAAGCTGCGCGTCGCCGGGTGGATTTTCATCTTCCCCGCCCCCCGCACCGCACGGGCAATAATATCCGCCAGCTGCGTGGTGGTGGTGATGGGCTGAATGGCGCGCGCAGCAAGAATCGCGCGGGCGATGCGGCGTGCATCCTTTTCCTCGCCATAGTCAAACAGGATGCGCGCCAGCTCCGCCTCGGGGTAGTGGTTCACCACATCCGCCGCGCTTTGGCCATCGCCACTCATGCGCATATCGAGCGGCGCTTCGCGGCTGAAGGAGAAGCCGCGCGCCGCTTCATCGAACTGCATCGAGGACACACCGATATCGAGCACCACCGCATCCACCGCATGGATGCCGAGCGTCGCGAGCCCTTCCACCATGCGCGAGAACCGATCCGCCACGAAGAAAAAATGCCCGGGAAAATCCCGGGCTAGCGCATCGGCAAGTAACTGAACATTCGGATCACGATCAAACGCCACCACGCGCGCAGCGGGGGCAGCCGCGAGCAAGGCGCGCGAATAGCCACCGGCACCGAACGTGCCATCCACCACCACCTCGCCCGCTTTGGGGGCGACCGCAGCAAGCATTTCTTCCCGCAGCACGGGGATATGGTGCGCCCCACTCATGCCGCACCTCCCGCCTTCAGGCTGGCGCGGCGGGCCAAGGCCAGCTCGCGCATTTTGGTTTCCTGCGCCGCAAACAACGCCGGCGACCAGATTTCAAACGTCGCGCCCTTGCCGACAAAAATCCCCGTGCTGCTGATCTCGGCCTTGGCGAGTAGCGCCTCCGGAATCACCACACGGCCCTCGCTATCGAACGCCAGCTGGTGCGAGCCACCAAGGATCGCCGTCGCGAACGCATCGCGCTCCTCCGAGAAGGGGTCGAGCGCTTCGATGCGCGCGTGGAGCGCTTCCATCCGCGCCATGCCGCAAGCCTCGATGCAAGCGTTGGTGAACGAGGCATAGGCCACCATGCCGTTAAAGTTCTCTGCCGCCAGCACCGCGCGGAACGACGGCGGCACGCTGACGCGCCCCTTCTTGTCGATCTGCTTTTCGAATGTGGAGAGAAATAATGCCATGGGTCCTCAACGTCCAACCCCTTCCGGCGATGTTTGGGCAAAGCTGGAAAGAATTGGGATTGCTTGGGAGAATATGGTTAGAACTGGGCAGAGTCAAGGTTCAAGTTGGGAAAAGCCAGGCTGTGGATAGTGTGGATGACATGATCAACCAATTGTCTAGCAACTTTTATTTGCGTTTTTTGTGAGGCGCTGGGGGCGAGCACCCCCCATGCATGGGGATAGGCAGGGCAGCCGCAGGAATAGGAACACGCGTTAAGCGGCTGAAGAAAGGTCGGCCCGGGGCAATACGCAATGGGTCTTGCGCGCTGCGGGCGAATCACGTAGAATTACCCCGTTCCCTTGTGGAACTATGGCGATAAACGTGACGTGGAATAGTCGGATTGGACCCGGGGGCAGAGCCCGGCACCTCCACCACTCGCGCCAACGGTCTCGGGCGATGCGAGGGCATGGTCGTGGAGCCGCTGGCGGTTATGGGGGTGAATTAGCATCGACAACCGCAATAAAGACGAAGCTTTTGCCGGGGGTGATCTCCCCTGATCGGATCAACATTACAAGTGCAAACGACAACGTAGCACTCGTTGCAGCTAACGACAACACCGTCGTAGCAGCCCGTCTCGCTGCCTAAGGGCGCCTGACAGGTTCTAGCCTGTAAACGCGGCTTGGGGGGTGCCGGGCAACAGAAACCCCCCACTGACACTGACTTTCCGCCCATTTCCTGGTTGACGCGCGCGTGCTGGCTGCTATGACGCGCGCATGGACATTAAAACCATCAAAACCAAAGAACTGCTGCTGCGCACGGCCAAAACCGTGAGCGAAGCGCTGCCTTATATTCAGCGCTTCGCGGGCCACACCTTCGTCATCAAATACGGCGGCAACGCCATGGGGAACGAGCGCACGGCGGAAACGTTTGCGCGCGATATCGTCATCCTCAAAACCGTCGGCATCAACCCGGTGGTGGTACATGGCGGCGGGCCGCAAATCGGTGCGATGCTGGATCGCCTCAAGATCAAGTCCGAGTTTATCGATGGGCTTCGCGTCACCGATAAAGCCGCCGTCGAAATTGTCGAGATGGTGCTGTCCGGCTCCATCAACAAGCAGATCGTCACCGCCATCAACCAGATGGGCGGCACCGCCATCGGCCTTTCCGGCAAAGACGGCAACCTGATCGAGGCGCAGCAACTGCGCCGCACCAAGCGCGACCCCGATAGCAACATCGAGCGCGTGCTCGATCTCGGGTTCGTGGGCGAGCCGGTGCGCGTGAACCCGGAACCGATTGCGAACATCGTCAAAAGCGGCATGATTCCGGTGATCGCGCCGATCGGCATGGGCCCGAATGGCGAGACCTTCAACATCAACGCTGATACGGCGGCGGGTGCCATTGCCGGGGCGCTGAAAGCGACAAAACTGATGATGCTGACCGATGTGCCGGGCATCCTCACCAAGGATAAACAGCTCATCAGCTCCATCGACGCGGCCGAGATCGACGCGCTGCTGGCCGATGGTACCATCACCGGCGGCATGATCCCGAAGGTGGAAACCTGCGTCAACGCCCTCAAAGCCGGGGTAAGTCAGGCCCATATTCTCGATGGCCGCATTCCCCACGTATTGCTCATCGAGACCTTCACCGAGCATGGCGCAAGCACCATGATTCGCGGGTAGCGCGGTTGCGCGTGGTTAGTCGTTAACTCGAAAATGTACCCGC
>CAZUOS010000016.1:4721-10749 GCA_964621415.1 uncultured Azospirillum sp. | reverse complement strand
AACCATGCCCTCAACTCACCGCCCAGATCCGCACCGCGTTATGCAATGGTCTCAAAAGGACAAGGAAATTTTACTGTTGATATATCTCCTCCACCTTCGACGGGAATGGAGGTAACCATGCACGCCGATGGAAATATCCATAGCGGAGTGGTGGCTATCGGCTCGCGCTATGCGGCGAAAGGGGATATCAACCTCCAGTGGGTAGAGAGTACCAGGGAAAAGCCAACGCGTATTCAGGCAGGCGGCACGCTTACCTTGAGTGAGCAGCGGAAGCTATCTGACGGAACTGAACTTTCGGCTTCCACGATTTCCATTCCTAAGCTGGAAGAGATGGGCAAAGGCGTTAGAATAACGGCACGCGAATTAATACTTGGGGAGCAGACCTATGATCTAACCAGGGGGGGAAACTCGGTTCAAAGTGCCAACGAGGCAATCCGCAAGCGCTATGGAGATGGTATTACGGTTGGGGCGCTCGCGCCGAATGGCAAAGAAACTGCGAGGTCCAATCGTTATGGAATGACTCATCCACCTAGGTTTCAAGACGCAATTGGCGGCGATGAAATTTATGGCGATGAACGACGGGTAGTAACCGGCCGCGCATACCCTACACGCTAAAGCTCTCGCCGCAGCCGCAGCGGCCTTTTTCGTTGGGATTGGTGAAGGTGAAGCCGCTTTTGAACTTCTCTTCGACAAAATCCATTTCCGAACCGATGAGGAACATGACGGCCTTGGCATCGATAAGGACGCGCACGCCTTTTGCTTCCACCACCTCGTCGAACTTGCCGATTTCGTCGGCATATTCAATCGTGTAGGAAAGCCCTGAGCAGCCGCGCGTGCGCACGCCGATTTTGATGCCGAGCGCGGGCTTCTCGCGCTTGTTCATCAGCGCGGTGACCTGCGCCGCCGCAGCATCGGTGAGGGTGAGGGCTTGGGATGGTTTCATAACAGTAGCCAGTAGCCAGTAGCCAGTATAGCCAGTAGCCAGTCACCAGTAGCACTACTGGCTACTGGTGACTGGCCGCCGGCGACCACTACCCCGCCTTTGCCTCGCTTTGATGTTTTGCCTTGTAATCGCTCACCGCGGCTTTGATCGCGTCTTCCGCCAGCACGCTGCAATGGATCTTCACCGGCGGCAGGGCGAGTTCTTCGGCGATTTGGGTGTTTTTAATGGTCATTGCCTCATCCACATGCTTGCCCTTCACCCATTCGGTGACGAGGCTGGAGGACGCAATCGCCGAGCCGCAGCCGAAGGTTTTGAAGCGTGCGTCTTCGATCACGCCTGCATCGTTGACGCGGATTTGCAGCTTCATCACATCGCCGCATGCGGGCGCGCCGACGAGGCCGGTGCCGACATGGTCGTCATCCTTATCGAGTGAGCCGACGTTCCGAGGATTTTCGTAGTTATCGACGAGTTTTTCTGAGTAGGCCATAATCAGTCTCCAGTCGCCAGTCTCCAGTCGCCAGAAGGCTTTTCTTCTAACTTGGAAATAAGGCCGTTTAACATTTTACCATTTTCTGCCGACGCTTCTAAGAAAGCATCGTACGATTCCTGCGTGATATACCCAAGCTTAAGGGCGATGTAGATCTGCGTCTCGATTTCTGCAAGCGACGCTGAGGCAATTCTCAAAAACCGAACGAAATCCCTATCTGATTTTCGTTCGCTTCCCTCGGCGATATTGGAAGCCACAGAAACCGCAGCTCGTCGTAATTGTGAGGTTAGAGCATATACCTCGTCTCTTGGGAACGCTTTGGTAAGGGTGTAAATGTCAAGAGCAAGCCCCGTCGCTTTTTGCCATACTTTTAGATTCTGGTATTTTCTTGTCTGGTGACTGGTGACTGGCGACTGGTGACTCATCTTAATGCCCCGCCCATTCGATTTTGCTCAAATCCACGCCCTCTTGCACCATTTCCCAGAGCGGGCTCATGGCGCGGAGTTTCTCGATGGAGCCGGTGACAATTTTTATCGCTTCGTCTACCTCTGCCTCGGTCGTAAAGCGGCCGATGCCGAAGCGGATGCTGGTATGCGCCAGTTCTTCGCCCACGCCGATGGCGCGCAGCACGTAAGACGGCTCGAGCGAGGCCGAGGTGCAGGCCGAGCCGCTTGAGACCGCCAGTTTTTTGATCGCCATAATCATGCTCTCGCCCTCGATATAGGCGAAGCTGAGATTGATGCAGCCGGGGATGCGCTGCTCACGGTCGCCGTTCAGGTAGACATCGGGCACGTTGTCCATCACCGCTGCGAGGAAGCGGTTGGCCAGCGTGCGGATGCGCGCTTCCTCATCCTTCATCTCGAGACCCGCGATGCGCGCCGCTTCGCCCAGGCCCACCACCAGCGGGGTCGGCAGCGTGCCGCTCCTCATGCCGCGCTCCTGCCCGCCACCGCTGAACAACGGCTCGAGCCGCACGCGCGGGCGACGCCGTACATAGAGCGCGCCGATGCCTTTGGGGGCGTAGATTTTATGGCCGCTGATGCTCATTAAGTCGATGTTCATCGCCTCGACATCGAGCGGGATTTTGCCAAACGCCTGTGCTGCATCGGTGTGGAACAGCACGCCGCGCGCGCGGGTGAGCGCGCCGATCTCGGCGAGGGGTTGAATCACCCCCAGCTCGTTATTCACCGCCATGATGCTGACGAGCAGGGTATTTTCCTTGATGGCCGCTGCGAGCTGGGCCAGGTCGATCAGCCCGTTTTTCTGCACCGGCAGATAGGTCACTTCGAACCCATCCAGCTCCATGTGGCGGGCGGAATCGAGCACGCATTTATGCTCGGTCTCGACGGTGATGATGTGGTTTTTCTTCGCCTTGTTAAACGCACCGACGGATTTGAGGGCGATGTTGTTGGCCTCCGTCGCGCCGCTGGTGAAGATGATTTCTTTCGCGTCGGCGTTGATGAGGCGTGCCACATGCCCGCGTGCCAGGTCGCAGGCAGCCTCGGCCTCCCAGCCATAGGCGTGGCTGCGCGAGTGCGGGTTGCCGAACTTTTGGGTGAAATAGGGCAGCATCGCCTCGACCACGCGCGGGTCGCACGGCGTGGTGGATTGGTAATCCATGAAAATCGGCATGGCCGATTCCGGACGGAAGGGGAGGATGGTGCTCATACGCGCTCGTTCGAGGAGTGACAGGGGCTCTGCCCTGCGGCGTAGGATATCCTAGTATATTAGTCAACTATTATCAAGGGGCCTCGAGGGGCTTATGCCTCTGGCTGAGTGAATGCGCAAGGGGCGATGGCGGCAAGCGCGGGCGCAAGCGTTTGCTCTGCCAGGGCAAGGTCATAGTGTTGTTGCAGGTTCATCCAGAAATCGGAGCTTGTACCGAAATATTTGGCGAAACGCAGGGCCGTATCGGCGGTGATATCCCGTTTGCCATCGATGATGGTTTTTATGCGGGCGCGGTCGACCCCAATCGCTCGCGCGAGCGTGCCCGGGCGCAGGCTGAGCGGCTCCAGAAACTCCTCTTTCAGGATAATGCCCGGGTGAAAGAAATGCGTGTGCGGCGTCATGTGATTCTCAATGATAGTCTATGTGATTTCAACGTCTTGTGCATCCGTGCCGTTCCAGCGAAAGCAAATGCGCCACTGGTCGTTGACGCGAATGGAATGATAGCCCAGCCGATTGCCCAGCAACGATTCCAAGCGATTGCCACTTGGGATGCGCAAGTCCTCAAGCCGTGTTGCGGCATTCAGGATTTGCAGTTTTTGTAGCATGCGCCGTCGGACATCGGCTGGAAAACGCTTGGGCGTTTCTCCGGCGTAGAGGGCGGCGGTGTATTTGTCGGCGAAGCTGATAATCATGGGTAGTGTGTCTCGGATGTAGTGTATCTCGCTACCTGTATGATGTCAAGAATTGTTGTGTTTCTCACTACCTTTTAAGGTATTTCCTAGCCGGGCGGCCATGGCTTTCCAGGCGGCGGCGAAGGCCTCGAGATCGCTTCGGGCGCTGGCCCAGCCCCAGCTGATGCGGATGGCGCTTTCGGCGATGGCGGTGGGCAGGCCCATGGCGAGCAGGGTTTCCGAGGCGGTGACGCGTCCCGAAGCGCAGGCCGATCCTGCCGAAATGGCGAATCCCGCGAGGTCGAGGGTCATCAGCTGCGTTTCCGACTTCACCCCCGGTAGGGCGATGCAGAGGGTTTGGGGGAGGGATGCGTGGTTCGTGATTCGTGGTTCGTGGTTCGTGGGGGGGGACTCGTAGTTTATTCCTGCCACCCACGCTTGTGGTGCCGCGCTTTGCAGCTCGGCAGCGAGCCAGTCGCGCCATTGCTGCCACTCTTCGGCTTCGCGGCAGGGGGCCACCTCGCGCACTAGGGCGGCGAGAGCGACGGCGGCGCGCACATTATCGGTTCCGGCGCGGCGGCCCAGCTCCTGCTTGCCGCCGGTGAGCAGCGGTTTGATGGGTAAATCGTTGCGCACGAGCAGCGCTGCGGACCCCACCGGCCCGCCGGATTTATGCGCGCTGAGGGTGAGCAGATCCACTCCGAGCAGGCCCCAATCGAGCGGGATTTTGCCGAGCGCCTGCACGGCGTCCGTATGTACCAACGCGCCATGCGCGTGGGCGATGCGTGCGACCTCTGCCAGCGGCTGCACAATGCCGGTTTCGTTGTTGGCGAGCATCACCGAGACCAGCGCAGGCTGGCCACCCAGCGCGGCGAGCATGGCGTCGAGCGCGGGCGTATCGACCACGCCATCGGCGCCGACGGGGATCACTGCGCCACCCAGTAGCGATGCGGTTTTACCGACTGACGCATGCTCAATAGCCGAGACCAGCAGCCGGTGCGTGGGCGCAAAGCCGCGCAGCACCATGTTGTTCGCTTCCGTCGCCGAGCTGACAAATAGCACTTCGTTGGCGAATGCGGAAAGCGCGCTCGCGATTTCGGCGCGCGCATCCTCGAGCAGGCGCTTGGCTTGACGGCCCGCCGCATGGATGGAGGAGGGGTTGAGCGGCGCATCGCCGAGCGCTGCCACGGCTGCGAGCACGGCGGGGCGGATGGGGGCAGTGGCGTTGTAGTCGAGGTAGGTCATACGTTAGAGTCGAGAGTCGAGTGGTTAGAGTCGAGTGGCACGTCACGAACGTTTTCTTTACTTGACTCTCGACTCTCGACTCTGATCACTTCTTTTGCAAATCGCATAAACTCGGCATTGGCATGGGCGCGGGGAAACTTTTGCTGCACGGTGCCGTTGCAGATGTCGGAAAGAAAAATAGTGCCGAGATAGAAATGGATCTGGGCGCTGAGGCCTTCCCACAGGTCGTGGGTGAGGCAGCGGGCCTGCTTCACGGTGCAGCCCGAGTCGCCCTTGCAGCGCGCCATCTCGATGGATTCTTCGCTCGCCAGCATGATTTCTTCGATGGTGATGTGCTCACGCGCCCGCGCCAGCCGATAGCCGCCGCCCGGCCCGCGCACGGATTGCACGAGGCCCGCCCGCTTCAGCCGCGAAAAAATCTGCTCGAGATAGCCCAGCGGAATCTCCTGACGTTCGGCGATTTTGGCAAGCCCCACCGGCTGTCCCTCCGGCTGGAGGGCCAGATCCACCATTGCCATTACGGCATATCGGCCTTTGGTCGAGAGGATCATACAGTGCCATTCGCTATGGGGCGTTACGCTAGCGAAACGGCCTGCGGTCGTCACTAAAAAACTAACGCAATGACGGGCGCTTCAGCGTTAAATCGGCATTTTGATGATGTCTTGATAGGCGCCGATGACCTTATCGCGGATGGCGACGACGGTGTTCAGGGCGGTTTCCGCCTCGGAAACGGCGGTGATGACGTCGGTCAAATCGGCCTTGCCCGCGATGGCTTTCATCGACAGGTTTTCGCTTTTATAGCCGGTGTTGGCGGCACCGGTGAGGGCGCTGCCCACCATGTCGAAGAAGCTTTCGCCTTTGCTTGTCTCGCTCGGCCCGCTTGCCGCCGCCGAGCCCATTTTCTCGAGGATGGAATTGGCGGCGCGCAGCGCGTCCTGATAGGCGCCGGTGGCACGGGAGAAGCTGCTGATGTCGCTCATGGTTCGGTTCCGGGTTTTAGGTTTTAGGTTTTAG
>CAZUOS010000016.1:2693-4621 GCA_964621415.1 uncultured Azospirillum sp. | reverse complement strand
AATGCAAAGGGAATGCCATGTTTGTGTCGCTTGCCGAGCGCTAGCCCAAGAGTGGGCGGTGTATCCGCCTCTTTGGTCAATATAGGAAAATATTTCCCATAAGGCAAGAAAAATCTCGTCTGGCGTCGTGAAAAAACCTGTGCTAGAGAGGGGGCAGACAGATAGTCCAAGCTTTCCAGTACGGTCTCATGCTTTATCTTTCGCGCAAAATCGGCGAATCCATTGTCATTAATAACAGCATCGAGGTGACGGTCATCGAGGTGCGCGGTAAAACCGTGAAGCTCGGTTTCGTTTTCCCGCCCGAGGCGACGGTGCTGCGCAAGGAAATCTACGATAAAATCATGGCCGAAAACATGGCCGCTGCCGGTTCGGGCGGGGGCGACGCTGGCTTTATGGAAATGGATTTCGACCTTTCGGAATTGTTGCCACGGATTGACCCGAAGAAATGACCGATGAGTGAACCCACCGACATCCGTGAACAGGACGAGCGCGACAAGCCGCCCGCACGGATGGATAAAGCGGTGGCGATTGAATATGTGCGCGGCAGCGACGAAGCGCCGCGCGTCACCGCCAGCGGGCGCGGGGCAGTGGCCGAGCAGATCCTCGCCATCGCGTTCGAGCGCGGCATCAAGGTGCGCGAGGATGCTGAACTGGTCGAGATTCTCTCGCTGGTGGAGGTGGACTCGCCCATTCCGCTCGAGGCGTTTGGCGCGGTTGCAGAAATCCTCGCCCACGTGTATAAGGTGAACGACGCGCGCAAGCCGCGCCCACCCCTTCATTCGCCGCAGCCTTTATGACCGAGCCGCTTGCCTCACTCTCTTCGGAAGATTTACTGCGCGAGATGCTGGCCTATGCCACCGAGACGCGCTTGCAGCTGGCGGCCGATCAGCCCGTGATGTTCGAGGAAGTGCAGCAGCGCATCGCGCAGTTTTGTCAGGCGATTGAGGCGTTGCCGATGGGCGAGCTGGCGCGCTATGGCGAGCCACTCGGGTTGGTGATGGAGCATTTCGCGGCGCTGCGCAGCGGGCTTGCAGAGAAGCAGCAAGCCATCACGGCGGCGATTTCCGGCCTCAACCGGGGGCAACGCGCCAGCCGCGCCTATGCCCATGCGCCGGAAGTATAGAGGCTTCACCCACCCACCGCACCGTGATAGAAATAGCGCCCGAGGCCAAGGGTGAAGAGAAAATCGCCATAAAGCGCGTGTTCGATGCTGACCAGCGCCAGCGAGCGGTGGCGGCGATAGGTGGTGGCGAAAATGACGCCGCCGACGAGGCAGAGCAGGGGCGCGACCCAGTTTTTCAGCACAATATGGGCAAAGCCGAAGCCAAGGGCGCTGATCCACACTAGCGCGCGAGGAGAAAGAACGCTGGCAAAGCGCTCGAACACATAGACGCGGAAGACCAGCTCCTGCGCAATGACGGAAATCAGCGGGTAGAGCAGCATAACAATGGCCCAAAAAGCCGGGCTGGCCTTGACGAAGCTGAAGAGTAACTCGGGATGTAGCGCATACGTCGCGGCAAAAAGCATGGCTGCGCAGGCCAGAAAGCGCAGTAGCAGAGGGCGGAGATTGGCCCAGCACACGGCGCGCGCGTTCCAGAAAACCCGTAAAGGAAGCTGGCGGCCGATCAGCGCCCGGCAGAGGATCACCATCCCGAGCAGCACCGGCAGAATCGCTTTCGGCGGCAACCACAGCGCCATGGCGACGGGAACGCCGACCATCAGCAGGGTGAGTTCGAGGAGGCGGGGATAACGGATGGGGCGAAGCATAGCGGTATTGCAGCAGATTTTGGCCGCAGGTCAAGGATGCTGTGGAGCTAGCCGCGCTTCTAAGTTCTTTTTGAGACCAAACCTTGCGCGCCTACGCAAATCCTCTATAAGCGGGAGGCTATGAAACACGACACATCTTCCAGTAACCCCATGTGGGGCGG
>CAZUOS010000016.1:0-2683 GCA_964621415.1 uncultured Azospirillum sp. | reverse complement strand
ATTGATTGTTCGCTGCCATTAATTGCATATTAACTTTCGGCTGCTATTGCTAAAATAGCCAACATAAATGGAAGTTAGCAGGTGGGAGAGTATGGCAGATCAGGCAGATGATATTCTAGATGCGACTTTGTCCGAGGCGTTTTTGCACGCAGCAGAACAAGCTTTTAGCTGTTTGGCGGACCCTAAAAGATTAGATCCAGCGGTGCGGTATCAAGTTGTTAACGCCAATGTTTTGGCGATTCGTTTGGCGGCTTTTGAGCGTGCAAAGAATGCTGACAATATCGAAGCACAGCGGGCTTACATTCTTGATGTAGCAAAAAATGATTCAGACCTGTCGCGATATGTTCAAACAATGGATAATAAAGAAGTCTCTGCGATGTTCTCTCTTGTATATCCTCGATTGAAAGCATCCATGGTGCAGTCGCTCATTGATGCGACCCATTCTTCCAGCATTGATCCCGTGAAGGAGTTAATTCCTTTTCAAGACAATCTATTAAGGCAGGCGGGATTGATGATGGTTGGTGGGCCGTTGTCGGTGGGCAGAGTGGTTCTGGATCCGGAGCAGCCTTTTTCCCCACCCGTTACTTTTGTGTTGCCGGACGAACTGGCAAAACGTGTTAAAGCCGAGTGTGGGCCGCAGAGATAATTCTGTGTCGAAGCCCTCTTGACCCCAAGTGATACTGGCGCTAGACCGCAGAGTGTCACGGTTTAGTCTTTTTTAACAAGATTCTAAATTACGGGCTAGCGTCTGGCGGATAGGTGCGGTGGTGCGCGCGGATGACGGGCGTTCGCTATGCCGAACCTTAGAGTCTAAGCGAGTGCTTCTCACCTATGCAGAACAAAGCCAGCACCAGTAACCCCATGTGGGGCGGGCATTATGCCCTTGGGCCTGCGGAGGCCTTCGCTGCCATTAACCCCAGCATTGCGGTGGACCAGCGGTTGTATGCCGAGGATATTCAAGGCTCGCTCGCCCATGCATTGATGTTGGCGCAGGTGGGGATTTTAACGGCGGAGGAACATGCCGCCATCGCCCGTGGCCTGGCGCAGGTGAAGGCGGAGATTGAATCCGGCGCACTTGCGTTCACGGAAGCGCTCGAGGACGTGCACATGAACATCGAGGCGCGGCTCAAGGAAATCATCGGCGCGCCGGCGGGCAAGCTGCATACGGCGCGCTCGCGCAATGACCAGGTGGCGACGGATCTGCGCCTCTATGCGCGCAAAATCGTCGGCCATGTGGATGCGGCGCTTCAGGCCCTGCAAGCGGCGCTGCTGGCGCAGGCTGCGGCGCATATCGAGACCATTATGCCCGGCCTCACCCATTTGCAGCCGGCGCAGCCGATCAGCCTTGCGCATCATCTGCTGGCGTATGTCGAGATGTTCGGGCGCGACCGGGGGCGGATGCGCGACGCCGGCGAGCGCCTCAATGAATCGCCGCTTGGGGCGGCGGCGCTTGCGGGCACCACCTATCCCATCGACCGGGCGATGACAGCTTCGGCGCTTGGCTTCGCGGGGCCGATGCGCAACTCGCTCGACGCTGTTTCCGCCCGCGATTACGCGCTAGAGCTGATGGGGGCGTTCGCCATTGCGGCGACGCATCTGTCGCGCCTCGCGGAGGAACTGGTGTTCTGGACCTCGCCGCTCATCGGTTTCGTGAAATTATCCGAGGCGTTTACCAGCGGCTCCTCCATCATGCCGCAAAAGCGCAACCCGGATGCGGCTGAGCTGGTGCGCGGAAAATCTGGTGCGATTACCGGGGCGCTTGTCGCGCTGCTCACCACCATGAAGGCCTTGCCGCTGGCGTATAATAAGGACATGCAGGAGGATAAGCGCCCGTTTTTCCTCGCGGGCGACGAGCTGCTGATGTGCCTCAAGGCGATGACGGGGATGATCGCCGATATGGCCCCGCAGAAGGCCGCGATGCGTGCTGCGTGCAGCCGGGGCTTCCTCAATGCAACAGACCTTGCCGATTGGCTGGTGCAGCATGCGGGCGTGGCCTTCCGCGATGCGCATCACCTCACCGGAAAGCTCGTGAAACTGGCGGAAGAAAAGGGATGCGGGCTTGAGGATCTCTCGCTTGAACAGATGCAGGCGGTGCACCCTGCGATTACGGCGGAGGTGTTTGCCGCCATCGCGCTCGATGCCTGCCTTAGCCGTCGGATGAGCTTTGGCGGCACTGCGCCCGCGCGCGTGGCAGAGGCCGTGGCGGAGGCGAAGCAGCGATGGATGTAATACGCTTGAAATTATGTGGCAGCCCTGCGGCTTGCTCCAAAGCTCCCCCCTTGAGGGGGAGCCAAAATCGTCCTTCACGATTTTGGTGGGGGGTGCGTTGCCGCATACTCGGCGGTGGGAGTGTGCTCCAGCGTACCCCCCACCAAATCGCGCGTAGAGGTTTGTGTAAAACTGGCCTCGCGGAGCCTCGCGCGATTTGGCTCCCCCGCGTGAGGGGAGCTATGGAGCCAGCCGCGAAATATCGCCTATTTCATACGCTCATGGTGCTGTTTCCCTGCCTCGTCCTTGCCGCTTGCGGTGTGCAGCGCCCGCTCATCGCGCCGAAGGATATTCCCGCTTATCAAGAGCAGCGGCAGAAAAAGCGCGATCGCATCGAGCAGGAAAAGCAGGAAGAGATCGAGAAGGCTAATCAAGAGGGAGCAGCGAAGTAAGTTCTCCGTCATTGCGAGCGGAG
>CAZUOS010000015.1:0-11057 GCA_964621415.1 uncultured Azospirillum sp. | reverse complement strand
GCATGGCCCCAAAGCGCCGGAATAGGGGTAAAACCCCCTCGCCCAACCATTATGCCCCCCATCCGCATGCCCTGATGGCTCGCCATAAAATCCGGCAAGGATTTTCTCCAGCAACAAACTGGCAAATGATTCGTTCAAAGGACTATAGTTTTTTCATTTATTTCAAACTGATGGCAGGATCGCCAGACACTCCGCGTGTGCCCCCACTGCATCCAGGTCGGGCCAGCCAATCGCGATATTGCACGGTCTCTCGAAGGCGCGCACGAGGGCGCTTTGCCCCCCATCCGCATCCGTTGCAAAGAGGCTAAAATACTGGTATAAATGAGGATAGTGTTGTCACGTCGCGCAAGGGATGAGATTCGTCGATGGTCTTTGAATTCAACAGCACCCCTCCGCGCTCGGTTGTCGATCAAGAGCGTGGCGTGCGCATTCAGATGATCCCCGTAGAGATAGGCCCGGATTACGGCGAGCAGATCGAGTATCGCCACTTCACCTATGCCCAGGATGCGCTGCAATGGGTGTTCACGGTGGCGTATATCCACACGCCGTCCTACTCAACGCGCGCCCCGGCCGAGGGAGATGCGGAGGGCATCACCCAGCCTGGCACCTATGCGGCTTTTATTCTGAGCACCCCCCTAAGGGAGAGCTTGGAACGCGGCCTCCGCAGGCGTCCGTCTGAGCAGGAATGGCACCATACATTGAACATTATCAAAGAAGGGCTCGAGGCATGGGCGGCGGGCATGAAGCCCTACACTCCCGATGAAACCATGCGGGTCTTCATCGTCGATAGCATGGAAACCATCGCCCAGCGATACCCCGGCAGAATGCCAAATTACGAGGCATGGTCGCGCAGCCACATCACAGCGGCAGGTGCGCATGGATAAGCTCCCCGCAACCAATACCTTCCCCGTAATCACCTATGTTGATCAGTCGCTTGCGCGCTGGAAAAACTCGGCCAGCTTAACCCCATCACAGATGGATGCCCTACGAGGCTACTATAAAGAGCCAACGATGAGTGCGCACATCCAGGCGATGAGCAGCGCCTCGCCGCTGGTTGCCGGGAAAACCATATTCAATGCCTATTCTGGCGCAGATGCCTGCGGCATTCCATACAAAAACTATGCAAACAGCGCCACACAGTTGGATGCCCGCGCCTTTACGATGGATCAGACTCCCGCAACCTCGTATCTGAGGAATGCCAGCCCCGCCATTTTAGAAGGCTTCAACGCCCACTTGAAGGCCAGGAACCTCCCCGCCGTAACGCTGATAGACCCGATGGGCAACATCACCGCCGACGGCTGGGCCGTGCTGGAGCCGATGTGGCGGATTCATTCCGAAAATACCGTCAGGGCGGTCGTGGCGAATCAGAATATCCAGATTTATGCGTATCATCCTCCGACCATAGATCGGCGAAGCGTGTTCGCAAAAAACGAGGTTCCTACCGCAATTAAGGGGCACGGAACAATCAACGGTGTTTCCTCCGCAAAGCTTTCCCACCCCGGATGGCCGACGCTCACCGCACGAAACATGAATAGCGGACTATTAGCCGGAAAAGTATTGGCTTATGACCCCGTCCAGCAGGTAACATTCCTTGCCCCAATTGGCCCTCGGGGGCAGGTCGATTTATCGGGCCTCGAAGGTGGGATTGTGGTCATTGCTTCAGCATTTGCTTACGATCCAGCGAAAAATTCATACCTCCCCAACCCCAAAACCATCCCCGAATCACCGGGAACACCCTTGGGCATCGCCTCTCACACATGGCAGGAAGCACGCGCTCTGGGAAGCACCCTGATGACCTATGATTTCCTCCTCACCTCCACCAATGCGAACGAGCAGCCCTGGAGATGTTGGCAAAAACCCCCACAACCATCCGCACCGCACCGCTGAGGAAAGCCGTCGTTGGGGCAATAAGGAGGCGATGAGAGGGCGATAAAAGCGACGATAAACCTTGAAATCCGCTTTTCTTGAATGCTCAGAAAAATCCGCCCCAACAAACTGGCCAATGATGGGTCAAAGGACTATATACCCCCCACTCGGCCGACACAAACCCTTCCCTTTACCTACGTTTGCCCCCTTCCCTATTATAGCTCCGCGCCCAAGCGCCCCACCGCATGCGTCGCCCTTGACAGCACCACGGATTTGGTTATGGTGCCCGTCCATTTCAGGCGGCTCGGTAGCTCAGCGGTAGAGCAGGGGAATCATAATCCCTTGGTCGGGAGTTCAAATCTCTCCCGAGCCACCAATATTTTTCAGATGATTATGCGAGCGATCCTGTGATGATAAGCTTGCACAGCAATCACATAGCAATCGCTTGAGTTCATTTCATTCGTATTGCATTGCGAGCCTACCGCCGGGAAGCGAACAGCTCATCCCCCACCATATCCATCACTAGCATATAGCCTTAATTCTGAATAATTTGACCTATAGTCTTTCCGAACCACCTGAATTCGGAAAGACGATCAAAACCACCGCCGAAAGCAGTGATTTTGCGTCGCAAAGCAAACGAGCCTAATTAGAAAACACTATATTTGCTATAGTCAATTTGCTTGAGTTGGCCATAAAACTCGTCCAGCTAGTCTGAAAAGCTATCTAACGAGGCTTGTATACTATGAAACTTTCCGTTGTCATCCCAACCTACAATCGGCAGACGAGCATTGTTCAGGCAGTGCAAGCGTATTATGACAGCCTTGCCTCGCAGGCGCGTACGCTCGGGATGGCGTTTGAGCTGATTGTGGTAGATGATGGTTCGCCCGACGATTCGTTTCGCATCTTACAGAATCACTTTGCGCAACACCCCGAGATTCAGCTGCTACGGATGGAGAAGAACGCAGGGCCCGGCCCCGCGCGCGATGCGGGCCTCGCCCGCGCAACGGGCGAGTGGGTCTGGTTTCTGGACGATGACGACACGCTGGATGCGGCAGGGCTTGAGCATTTGTTTTCGCTCTTGCTCACGGTGCGCGAGCCGGTGGATGTGATCGCCCATTCCCTAAAACGCACCTACACCGGCGATGCACAGGCGAAGCGAT
This sequence comes from uncultured Azospirillum sp., assembly GCA_964621415.1. Classification (GTDB taxonomy): domain Bacteria; phylum Pseudomonadota; class Alphaproteobacteria; order Rickettsiales; family UBA3002; genus QFOX01. Next base: position 8,031 of record CAZUOS010000015.1, on the reverse strand, counting down.
TCGCGTTGGGCCATTATGTGCTCACGTTCCGCGAGAAGCAGGAAGTGTTTAATTACGTCTTCCGGCGCACGCTGTGCGATCATGGCGACATCACCTTCTCGGCGGGGGTACACGAAGATATCCGCTATGTCTTTGACCTGATCCGCCATGCCCGTGCGGTTGAGATTGCGCCAGTGCGCGTCGTCGAGAAGCGGGTGACACCCGGTGCGATTACCGCCAGCATGACCCCCGCCCGAATCGATGGCTATCTCCAGGCCTATCATGAACTGGCACAGATCCTGCGTGAAGAGGCGCAGTCTGGCTTCCTGAACGATAATCCTCAGGCAATGCTCGACCAGACGTTGGGCGTCATCCTCTACCTGATCGGGAAGGTGGCGGATGATGCCAAGGCCGTGGCGCTACTCCTGCATCTGAAGGCGAAAGAAGGTCAAGGCGATGCCTGGTCAACCGATATGCGGGCGGCGAAGGCGTATTCCGCCAAGGCTAGCAACTTTAAATACGCAGGCAGCCTTTGGCGCAGCCTGAATGCTGTGGATCACGCCGCACTTGTACGCCTGCGCGAGGTATTTGCTTCGAGGCTTTCCTGCAAAGACCTCGACCATTCACTGTTTCTTGCGCCGGATGAAATTCGCGGCTGCTGTAAGCGCTTTTTCGTCGATGGCGAGCGTAAGGGCGATGTGGTGCTGCTGAAGGCCAAAGAAGATATCCACTTATCCGACGTTCAAGCCGCGAAAGACGACCTGATCTCACGCATGAACGCCGACGAAGCACCCGAATGCAGCGGCTGCCCGTATATCGAGCGGCGCGCGGTTGCGCCTGTCGGGATCGACTATATCTCGCTCGAAAACTTCTCGTACTGCAACATGCGCTGCACGTATTGCTCACCTAAATATTGGGGGGGTACCGAGGCGCTTTATAACGCCGCCAATATCATCACCGAGCTTACCGAAAAAGACGGAGGGCTGAATGAATCCTGCCATGTGGTTTGGGGAGGTGGCGAGCCAACGCTCAGCCCACGTTTTCATGCGGTGAATACAGCGCTGATGAAGCTAGCGCAGGTGAAAAAGATTCGCGTGCTATCCAACAGTCTGAAATACTCGGAGAAGCTTGACGCACTACTTGCAGATGCGCGGGTGCAACTCGTCACGAGTCTGGATGCCGGGACTCAGGAGCTTTTCCAAAAAGTCCGTGGCCGTGGCACGCTGGCGGCGGTGCTTGAAAATCTACACCGTTATAGTCATGCCACAGAGGATAAACGTCGCATTACCGTGAAATATATTCTCGGGCTCGAGAATGCGACGAGCGATGAGCTGCAAGCGGTGGTGGGGCGCATTACGGAAGCGAACCTGCTCGACTGTTTGTTCCAGATCAGCTGCGATTTTAACGTTGAGAAAGCCGACGTACCGCTGGTCTGCGCCATGTATGAACTTGCCGTTCGCCTACGTATGGCGGGGGCGAGCCATATTTTCTTCGACGATCTCATCCGCGACCGCGTGCGCATCGATGACGCGATGGCATCGCAAGTGCTTGCCCATCTCGCGTCTTTGCAGCTCGATCTGCACCATGTACTCGTGCCATCCTCGGAGGATCGGGTGGTGCTATGGGGGGTGGGGCTGCAATCCACCTGGTATCAACGGCGCACCGCGAGCGGCAGAAGCGGCAAGGTGCTCGGGCCGGTGGCAGATGGCGCGGCGTTTCAAGCCTTCGCCCAAGAAAACGCGTGCGAAAACGCACTCATTTTCCCCTCTGGGGTGCAGAGTATGTACGAGATTTTGCGCAATATCGAAGCGGCGGGGTTAGGAGATCGCATCGACCACCGGATGATGCTTTAGATGCTATCGTTGAGTGGCTACTTGAACTTCACGAACAGCGCCTTACCACACACAAACGCGCGAGCGATATCTGCACTGCGCTCCTCAAGTAAGCGATTGCCGACACGGTATGGCCCATCGCCGTGCGACCATAAATAATCATCGAGGATTAGCCAAGCACCGGGGGCGAGCAGGGGAAGCCACAACTTGCAATCCAGATCTACTTGCGCAAAATCATGGTTGCCATCAATATGAATCACCGCGATTTCCCCGCGATACGTCACCTCGCCAAACGGTGGCGAACTGATGGTGTGACTTGCACGGTATGCATCAAATCCATGCTCGGATTCCATGCGTAAATAATTGAACTGACCACCGCTGACCGGCAACAGGTTCACTGCAATCGCGTCGCGCACCAGCGCAAAATCCCATTGGCCGTGCGTTACGCCGAGGGCCGCTTCGGGCGAATCATGCTGCACCGCCGCAGCCGAAGAAAGCGGGTCCACCGACAGCACATTACCGATGTGATAATGCCGCGCGAGATAGTGCAGCACGAAGACGGATTTTCCCATCAGCGAACCGATCTCGATCACGTCACCCTTCGGGGCGCTCGCAAAAATTGCCATCATTGCAGCAATTTTTTCTTCGCTCGATTCGCCGTAAATCAAGCCCGCGTAACGCAATATGGCAGCAATATCGAGTTGTGTCAGGGTTGCTTCCGGCGCAGGGGCGGCGCAGCATTCAATAAATGCCTGTATTTTATCTGCTTTGTGCAGCAATTTGCGATAGGCCTCGAGCTGCGCTGTGATGGGGGAAACACTGCTCATGCGTACGGGAATATTCTCTCGCTCCAGAAAGTTTTTTAGAAAGGCATGGACACTGGCTACAGGCGCATAGACCTGAGTAATGCGGTGTGTCTGAACCAGCTCGAGAAACTGCGCATGAAAGCGATCATCATACACGTAGGGAAGCGGGATCACTTCTTCGAACGCCGCTTTGGCCGTTGCATCAACCACTGAGGCGGCCGCCAATACCGATTCTCCACGCAACTGCGCCGCCTCGAAATATTCAATAGCGGCAGGTACTGTGGCGGGAAAAATGAGCGTGGTCATAAGCGTGCGTTTTCCAAAAGAGCGGTGATCGCCAGAACGTGCCCACTCACCTTAAAGTAAAATAATTCATTGGGAAGAACGTATTTGCATGCTACGCTGGTACGATATGAGGGTTGAATGAAAAACGTACCCCTATCGCTCGCCGTCGTCGGACCCGGCTTGGTCGGCACCAAGCATATCCAGCTCATTCGGGCGCACCCGGAAGCAAGGCTTAGCGCCATCGTCGCGCCTGATCACGAGCATAACCACGTCAAGGCGGCGGGCTATCAGGTGCCGCTTTACAGCACCATCGAGGCGCTCCTCGCGCACGAAAACATCGATGGCATCCTCATCGCTTCGCCCAGCAATTTTCACGTTGAGCAGGCGATGCTCTGTGTGGATGCAGGCATTCCTGTGTTGGTAGAAAAACCAGTCGCCACCTCGTACCAGGATGGGCTGCGGCTGCTTAATCGCGCGGAACAAAAGAACGCCATCGTCATCGTCGGCCATCACCGCGCGCACAGCCCCATCATGCGCACTGCACGCGAAATCATTGATCGCAAGGCGCTGGGCGATATTGTGACCATTATGGGCAGCGCCCTGTTCTATAAACCCGATGATTATTTCAAAGCGGGGCCGTGGCGTACACAAATCGGCGGCGGGCCAATCCTCATCAACCTCATTCATGAAATTGGCAATTTCCGCGCGTTGTGCGGCGAAATCGCTTCGGTGCATGCCATGGCATCGAGCGCCATGCGGGGCTATGCGGTGGAAGACAGTGCGGTGATTCAATTCACCTTCAAGAATGGCGCACTCGGCACGTTTATCCTTTCGGATACGGCGGTTTCCTCTAAAAGTTGGGAGCATACTTCAGGCGAGAATCCTGATTTTCCCTATTACCCGGATCAGGACTGCTATACTGTCTCGGGTACGCGTGGATGCTTGTTCATTCCCACCATGCGGCTGCAAACCTTTGCGCCGGGTCAGGCCGTGTCATGGCTCTCGCGCACAGAGACGGAGATAATCCCCTATGTGCGGGAAGACCCGCTTGCCGTACAGCTCGAGCATTTTATTCGGGTCATCAAAGGCATTGAAGCGCCACTGGTCACGGCCTATGAAGGGCTACAGAATGTGCGCATCATCGAGGCCATTCAGGAATCGATCGTGAGTCAGAAAACCGTTCATGTTTAGCTGTAAGCATCCTCAGGAGAGTGCCCATCAAAAAGGTTTTGCTATGTGACGCGGCTTTCAGCGCGCTCCCCATCCTCAGGGCGCTAAAAGCCCGTGGCTACCATGTGGGCGTTTGCGGTAGTCGGCCTGAAGACCCTGGGCATCGGCTCGCAGACGCGTCGTTCGTCTTTAATTATTCGGATGTAGAACAGCTCGCCGCCGTCTTCCACGAGCATGACTACGAAGCAATCATCCCCGGCTGTACCGATGTCTCCTACGGGGCTTGCTGGCAGGTGGCGCAGCGTTTTTCGCTACCAGGGTTCGACAACGCCGAGGGCCTCCAGATCTTTCAGAACAAATCCGCCTACCGCGAGAACTGCCGCACCCATCGCTTGCCGATTCCGGCCTTCACCCATGCACGGGATATGCTCCATGCGCTGAAGTTTCCCATTCTCGTAAAGCCGACTGAATCATTCAGTGGCAGGGGAATTATAAAGGCCATGAACATCCACGACGTGCCTGAGGTGAGCAATGCTGACTGTCTTTATGAAGAGTTTGTCGAAGGCAAGTTATACAGCCATTCGGCCTTCATCCGCGATCAGAAGATCGTGCTCGATTTCTTCGTCAATGAATATTGCACGGTTTATCCCTATCAGGTGAATAGCTCGCATCTCAGCACGCAGCTGGATATGGCGATGCAGGCTAGGCTGCGCGCGGCGCTCGAAACAAGTGCGCGCGTGAATGGCTTGTGCGATGGGTTGGTGCATACGCAATTCATCGCTAACGACGATCAGTTCTGGTGGATCGAGGCAACACGCCGCTGCCCCGGCGATCTCTATAGCCTACTTATCGCGCGTGCGACCGGTGTCGATTATGCGGATTGCTACATCGCCGGGTTCTGCGGCCTGACATTGGCTCCGCCCGCGCGTCCCTACAATATCCAACCGATCTCTAGGCACACGCTCAGCGTCGTCGAAGATTGTGTTTTCCTGAATGCGCACCTGGAGGGCTCTTTCGTGCAGGCAGACTATGTTCCGTTGAAAAAGGCGGGCGAGCCCCTGAAGGCTGCCCCGAACGACCGGGCAGGGATTTATTTCATCCACCACGATTCGCTTGCTGCCATGGAATCCGTAACGCCGAACTTGGTAGCGCACGCGGCAGTGGAAAGCCTATAATCCAGGCATGCGCTATCTGGCGTACGCATCTAGATTCTGGCCCACGATGTCGCGCATCAGCTGAGAAAAATCATCGATCTCGGCATCCTGCTCAAATAGCCGTTCGTTGCGCGCGATAATCTGCTGCTTTAGTTTTTCCCGGTAGGTGGGGTCTTTCGCCACCCGGATCGCTGCTGCTACATATTCCTCAGGTGTTTTGGCAATGGGTGCGTCCTCGATCTCCATGATCTTATAATACGAATAGGCCGCACGACCACGTGCGAAGCGCCCGGGCATGGTGATGATCGGCACACCGAGATCGAACGCGAATTGCGAGGTGGTGCCGCCAGCAAAATAAATCGTATCGAGCAGTGCATCGACCAACACTAGCAAGCTTTGGAAATCAGCCAGCGCCAGCCAGGGCATGAAGTAAATGCGTGCGGGGTCGCACACTTCAAAAATGCGTTTCTTCAGCATTTCCGTGGCGGTGGCTTGCTGAAAATCGCTAAATAGCACAAGCACCGACTGGTCGTCCTGCTTCAGAATATCCGCCAGCAGATGATCGAAATCCGGGTGGAACTTCTGAATGGCCATCGGGCACATATAGAGCCGTTTGTCTTCGGGTAGGCCAAAATCGCGCCGCGTCTTCCATTGCGTGGGCTGCGTCGGGCGTTTCAACACGATGCCGAGCCCCTCAAGGCAAAGCAACCGTTCGCAATAGTTTGCTTGCGCATTTTCTGGTTCGTAGGTGCGTGAAGCAATAACATAATCCACCGTGTCGATGCCTGTGGTCTCTGGGTGGCCACTGAGGCACGCCTGATACGGTGCCAGCCGTGCCATGGCCAGATAATGCGTGCGCGCATCCATGCCAATATCGGGATAGATCAGAATATCCAGCGCGTACGACGCCAGCTGCTCCTGCGCGCCTGCGATGCTTTTATGCACGGAAACGATGGGGATACCCGCATCGATGATTTGCTGAATGCCGCTATCCATCACATTCGCCAGATTAAAGAACGTCACCTCAAAATCCGGTGATTTGGCCAGATGCAGCAGTAACCCCCGATAGCAGATGCCCACCGCATGATTGTGCATGTTTTGCGAGATAAACCCTACGCGTATTGGCCCTTCCCGGCGGACGACGCCCTCCTTGCAATGGGCGGCAATATAGGTCAGCTCGGGGCTGATGGTGCGCAGCATCTGCGTGTAAGCGCGCATTATATCGCGATTGTCGCGGTTGTGATAAGCCAGCGCGAATAGCGGCATGTTGGCCAGGCTTTCAGCCAGCACACGTGGCTTTTCTTTGGTAAACTTCTCCACACTCTCGATGAATCGCTTCCGCTCGCGTTCGATTTGCTCATTCGATAGGTTTACCCGCGACAGCATGGTCTCAAACGTAATCCGAATGACGGGATCCACGCGCAGCCGCGCCGTCAGCTTGCGGTAAGCCTCCTCGGCTTCTTCGAAGCGATTGCAGGCCTTCAGCGCAATGCAGTATAATTGATGAAGGGTAGCATCCGCAGGGAATTGCGGCAACACGCGCTCCAAATATGTCGGCACAACATGCACATTGTTAAAGCGCGTCAGCATCGTCGCCACCAGCCCGTATGTTTTCGGGTCTTGCGGCATCTGCACGGTGCTTTGCTCGGCCAAACGTACGGCCTGTTCATTCTGGTTCCGCGAAGCATAGACCTCGCATAACATCTTGTAGCTCTCAAAATGCTTGGGATTCTCTTGGAGCGAGCGCTCATAGAGCAGCGTAGCGGCGTCATATTGGCCTGCGCTGTGCATAATCCAGCCCAGTTTAAACAATGCCTCGCCATGGTGCGGGTTTAACATCAGCACTTGCTGATAGAGCTGGTACGCTTCCTGGTTGCGCTGTTTTTGCAGCGCATTTTCAGCAAGTTTAATCAGTTTGCGTGTGGAAGGAGCAACCGCGTTCATGAGGCACTCAATACATCGTCCAGCGCTGCCGCCACACGATCCAGATGCGCGAACGGAATGTCGGCATAAAACGGTAGGGCAACCGTGCTTTTCCCCAAACGATTGGTCGCTGCAAGATCGGCACGCGGAAAATGCGCGTAGGCGGGTTGAGTGTGGCAGCCCTTGTCCCACCATTGGCGCGCCTTGATGCCCCGCACCTGCAACTGTGAAATCACAAGATCGGCGGTCGGTGTCGGCAGGCGCACCTGACAGGTCGTGCTTACCGAATCCTGCGGTGACAGCCATAGCTCCAGCCCATGGCGCTCTGCCAGCGGGGTCAGAACTTTGCGACAATACTCCGTCACCCCAACCCATTGTGCGCGCCGCTCTGGCCAGATATCCAGCGCCGCTAGCCCCACCGCGGCTGAATACTCGCTCATTTTCGAGTTGATGCCGGGCGTAGAAATCCGCCGCGTATAATAACCAAAATTGGTTTGCTCCTGCACATGCCGCATCAGCGCGGTGTCTTTCGAGACAATCACCGCCCCTTCGCCCACCCCGATGATTTTGGTGGCATGCATGCTGAACACCACGGTTGTTTTGCCAAACGCGGCATTGCGGAAACTGTCAATGCACGAAGCGGCGTCCACCACCACCGGAATCGAGGTTTCAGCAGTGAAGGCATCCCACGCCGCAAGGTCAACCCGCTGGCCAAATGGTGCCACCACCAGCACGGCGCCAATCACGCCCTTAATCGCACTGATTTGCCGTTTCACGCTCTCGGGACTTAGGGCCCAACTATCTTCCTCCACGTCGATAAAATAAGGGGTCAGCTCTGCGGCAATGGCCGAGGCAGGGGTCGCCACAAAGGTCCAGGAGGGC
>CAZUOS010000014.1:0-11458 GCA_964621415.1 uncultured Azospirillum sp. | reverse complement strand
CCCCCCATCAGCGATTCGAGCAGGCGCGATTTCATTTCGAAGGCGAGGTCGAGGTGGATTTCCGTGCCTTCCCCATGCGGCACAAAGCGCCAATGGTTGCTAAGGCTGCGAAACGGTCCGCGCACCAGCGTCACGGCGATGGTGCCTTCGCTGGCCTCGCCGGGCGGGGTACCCACCACGCGCGAGGTGTAGCGCTCCGTCAGGTGGCTGAAGCTCACCACCAGCTCGGCGAGGAACCCGCTCTCCTCCTGCGAGAGAATCCGCGCCGCACGGCACCAGGGCAAAAAATCCGGATAGCGCGCGACATCGATCACCAACGCATAAAGCGCGGCGGGAGGATAAGGCAACATGCGCGTTTCCTGATAGCGGTGCATAGCACTCCTCGTCATTGCGAGCGGAGCGAAGCAATCCGGTCCCGGCTCACGCTTCGCTGGCCGGGATGACAGTTTTTATCGACTGGATTGCGTCGCTTCGCTCGCAATGACGGATCGCCCCAATGAATAGAGATGCCCTACAACTGCCCGATATAATCCGCAATCACATCGAGCCCCGCTTGCCAGAAATCCGGCTTGCTGGCATCGAGGCCGAAGGGTTTGAGCAATTCCTTATGCCGCAGCGTGCCACCTGCCTTCAGCATGGTGAGGTATTTTTTGGCGAACGCATCGGCGCGCCCAGCGGCTTTCCCCTTGAGATAGACGCCATAGAGCGAATTCACCAGGCAATCGCCGAACGCATAGGCATAGACATAAAACGGCGAGTGGATGAAATGCGGAATATACATCCAGTAGTGACGATATTCCGGGTGGAGCGTGATCGCAGGCCCAAGCGCCTCGCTCTGCACCGTCATCCAAATCTCGCCAATCCGCTCGACCGATAGCTCGCCCGCGCGACGCTCGGCATGCACCATGCGTTCAAACTCGCAGAAGGCAATCTGCCGCACCACGGTGTTGAGCATATCCTCCACCTTCCCGGCGATGAGGAGCTGGCGGCGCTTGGCGTTTTTCTCGCGCGCCAGCAGCTCGCGGAAGGTGAGCATTTCGCCAAACACGCTAGCCGTTTCGGCGAGCGTCAGCGGCGTATCGGCCATCAGCGCGCCCTGGCCCGCCGAGAGCACTTGATGTACGCCATGCCCCAGCTCATGGGCGAGGGTCATCACGTCGCGCGTTTTGCCGAGGTAGTTCAGCAGCAGATACGGATGCGCCGAAGGCACGGTCGGATGCGCGAACGCGCCCGGTGATTTACCCGGCCGCACCGGCACGTCGATCCAGCCATTATCGAAAAACTTCTGCCCCACCTTGGCGAGTTCCGGCGAGAAGGCCTGATAGGCCTCGCGCACCAGCGCCACGCCATCCACCCATTCGATGCGCGTATCCCCAGCCGCGGGCAGCGGCGCGTTACGATCCCAATAGTCGAGCGCTTTCACACCGAATTGCTTCGCCTTCCACGCGTAATATTTGTGCGAGAGATGCTGATAATTCTTCTTCACCGTGGCGATCAGCGCGTCGACTACTGCGTCTTCCACCTGGTTGCTGATGTTGCGGCTGCTGATGGGCTTCGGCAGTTGGCGCTTTTCGTCTTCGATCTGCTTCGCCTTGGCGAGCGTATTGGTGATGAGGGCGAACAGCGGCGCGTTCGCCTCGAACACGCGGGCGATTTCCTTCGCCGCGCTTTTGCGCTTTTTTGCATCCTTGCCGGAGAGCAAATCCAGCGCCTGAGGCTCGCTGAGCTTCTTGCCGTCCACCGTAAACTCAAGCCGGGTGATGGTTTCGTCGAACAGGCGCTGCCAGGCGCCGAGCGTTACGGAAGTCTCGTGGATATAGCCTTCCAGTTCGTCGCTGAGCTGATAGGGCTGATAGCTGCGCACCGCATCAAGCCAGGGTTTATAATGGGTGAGCGGGGGCACGTCATTGCGAGCGGAGCGAAGCAATCCAGCCGATGGTTTTTTTGCTGGATCGCGTCGCGTTGCTCGCGATGACGCTTCCTTGTACATCTTCGTAAGCGCCGCGCCGCCGAGCTTATTGATCTCGAGCGTGAAGAACACCAGCTGCGTGGTGATACGCGTCAGCTCTTCCTGCGTGTTCTGATAGAATTGCGTGTGCGCGGGCGCGCTCATGTCGCTGGCGTAAAGCAGCTGCGCATAGGATGCGAGCTTGCCGATTCCATCCTGCAAGCGCTCGTATTCCGCAATCGCCTGCGCGAAGGCATCGGGCGCTAGCTTGCCGATTTTTCCGGCATAGGCTTTAGCGAACTCGCTGGCTTTTTTGCTGAGCGATTTCAGGTCGCGCGCCACTTTTGGGTCGGTCGGCGAGGCATAGAGATCGGTCAAATCCCATACCGGCAGTGCGGCGGGTTTTTTAGCTTTCGCGGGTGCTTTTTTGGCGGAGGTTTTGGGCATAAGGCTTACGCAGTGATGGGTTAGAGTGTTGGAACAGGACTCGGCTTCCAGAGCCTGAAGCTCCCCCCTTGAGGGGGAGCCAAAACCCTCTTGGGTTTTGGTGGGGGGTAAAAATCCTTCGAGATGCCCCCCACCAAAATCGCTTAAGGGGCGATTTTGGCTCCCCCTCAAGGGGGGAGCTTCAGGCTCTGGAAGCCGAGTCCTGCTTCAGCGCTACACGCACGCACCCATCCTGTCACCCACTACTTCGTAAATTGGCTGCTGCCACCCACCATTCCGGGTGCGATGCCTGCAAGCCTGCCACAGCCGCATCACGCTCAGCCGCGTGCGGATAGAGCGCGAAGCAGCAGGCGCCACTGCCGCTCATGCGTACGAGGGTGGGGGAGGGGGCCGCAAGCGCCGCAAGCACGTGGGCGACGGCGGGTTGCACCCGGCAGGCAGGCGCGGTGAGGTCGTTGCGCGTGCTGGCGAGTATCGCGGCGAGCGCTTGCGTTGTGGTGAAGCGTTGGGTGATGTCCACCGCCGCTTCGCCGCCGATGTCGGCAGGCGTCACGGCGCGATACACGTCGGGGGTAGAAAGTGGTAGGCGCGGATGCGCAAGCAGCAGTGGCAGCGCGGGCAGCGGCTCAGCGAGCGGCGCGATCACCTCGCCAATACCGCCGACGCGAGCCGATATGCCTGCAAGGCACATCGGTACATCCGCCCCGAGCGGCGCGGCAATGGCGGCAAGCGCGGGCGCATCGAGCCCCAGCTGCCAATGGTCGTTCAGCCCCAGCAGCGCCGCTGCCGCATCGCTCGACCCGCCGCCAAGCCCCGCCCCGACCGGAATATGTTTCTCGAGGTGAAGCGCCGCCCCACGCGTTGCTCCCGTCGCCTGTTGCAGCGCCCGCGCCGCGCGTAACACGAGGTTTTGCGAGACATCTCCCGCTGCCTCGGCGAACGCACCGTTCACGGTCAGCGAAAGCGCATCGCCCGGGGCAATCGTCAGCCGATCCGCCACGTCCAGAAACACCACCAGCGAATCGAGCAGATGATACCCATCCGTCCGCTTCCCTGTGAGGTGAAGAAACAGATTCAGCTTAGCCGGGGCGAAGCGCAGCATCTGCGTCATAACCGCTCCCGAATCTCGGCTAACGGATAGCGCTCGCGCTTCAACGCACGAATGCGGGCGCAGCGGGCGATCATCTCGCGGCTATAGAGTTGGTAGCCGGAAGCGGTCGTTTCCGCCACTTCCAGCAAGCCTTCTTTTGTCCAGAAGCGAATGGTGGCGATGGTCTCGCCCGCCGCTTCTGCCAGCGCACCGATTTTTAGCACTCCGGCTTCCGCCGCCAACGTGCTTTTGCCTTTCGCCGCGTTCAGGTAGATATCCAGCGAGCGGGAAACCGCACGCGCCATCAGGCGTTCATAAGGGGCTTTCGTGCCGCCGAGCTGTGCCTGCTCGAGCGCGGCGAGATACGCCAGCCGATCACGCGGGCGGATAATCGCCGGAGGATAGCCCCGTTGCATCAACAACAGATTCATCAGCAGACGTGCGGTGCGCCCATTGCCATCGACAAACGGATGAATACTCACCAGCCGATAATGCGCCTCCATCGCCAACGTCACCGGGTGCATCGTTGAAGCGCTGGCCAGCCAGTCGAAAAACGCAGCCATTAAATCCGGCACTTTGTGCGGGTTCGGCATCACCACCGCCGCACCGGAAATACGCACCGGCACGCGCCGGCAATGTCCGGCATGCGCTTCCTCCACCCCCTTCAAAATCAGCCGATGGAGCGTCAGTACCTCTGCCTCCGAGATGGTCTTTTTCGGCGCTGCCAGCCACGCATAAAGCTGCGCCAGCGCTTCGGCGTGGTTCGCCGCCTCGAGATGCTCCTTCAGGCTGCGCCCGCCGACCGTCAGGCCTTTCTCGATCACCACCGCGGTTTCGCGGCGTGTCAGCGTATTTCCCTCAATCGCATTGCTGGTATAAGTCAGCTCAACCGTGAACCAGGCTTCGAGGTTGCGCACCAGCGCGTCCGGCAAGGGGCGATAGCGATCCAACGCCTGTTTTTTGCGAGTGAGGGGGGATAAATCCATACATAAACCATAAAGTGTTACGTAATGGTTTTCAAGTTAAATAAGGGCCACCTCATGAAAATGAGAAACGGGGACGGCGCAGAAAAAGGATTGTCATCCCAAGAGATTCTCACCCCCTCGCGCCCGCACGTTCTCCCCGCACTTCCTTGCTCGCGGGGGCGGGTTTGCCGGTGGGGGGCAGGCCGCTGCTGATTTTTTTGTTCAGCTCATCGGCGATGTCTTTTTCTGGCTTGAAGGTGAGGGCGCGTTGCCATTGATAGCGCGCTTCATCCTCGCGCCCCACGCGCCAATAGGCATCGCCCAAATGGTCGTTGACCGTGGGATCGCTCGGCATCAGCTCCACCGCATGCTCGAAATGGCCGACGGCAGCGGCGTATTCGCCATTCAAAAACTCCGCCCAGCCGACGGAATCGATGATGTGCGCATCATCCGGCCGTGCGGCGCTGGCGATTTCGAGATATTCACGCGCTTTGGCGATGTTTTTCCCCATCGTCAGCCAGCTATAGGCGAGGTAGTTGAGCACATCCGGCTGGTTTGGCTCAAGCGTGAGAGCGCGGTTAAAATCCGCTTCCGCCAAATCCCACTGGTTGTTGCGCTCGTAGCTGATGCCGCGCGCATAGAGCAGCGGCCAGTCGGCCGTGGCGAGCGGCTCGGTGCGGGTGATGGCGGCGCTATAGGCCTCGGCGGCTTTGGCGTAGTCCTTGGTGTCGCGCAGCATGTCGCCCTTGGTGATGAGCGGTGCGGCGTCGCTTGGGTGCTTGGCGGCGAGGCTATCCAGCAGGCTGATCGCCTTCTCCTTTTGCCCCAGCGCTTCGTAGTTCAGCGCCTTACGCACCTGCGCGCGGCGGGCGAACACCGTGCCCTCGGCAATGCCGTCATACATGGCGATGGCCTGCTTATAATCGCCCAATTGTTCATAGAGATTCGCGAGCATCAGCTGCGCAGGCGGCAGGTCGGGCCGTAACTCCAGCGCGATGCGCAGGTAAAGGAAGGTTTCCTGCGAGGCTTCCTCGCCAAACAGCACGCTCGCGGTGGTGAAGTAAAGCTCGGCAAGGCCTGCGCGCGCATCCGCCACCAGCGGGGCAGGGGCTGGGCCGGGGCTTAGCCGATCCGGGATGAAGGTGGATTGCGGGTTGGCCTTGGCATAAGCATCGAACGCGGCTTGCGCTTCATCCCACTTGCCGCTGCGCGCGTCGAAATTCGCCAGTGCCTCTACCACGCGGTAGGGGGTGACGGCCGGATCGGCGCTCGCCTTCGCATAGGCCGCGCGGGCGGCGTCTGTATTGCCGAGCACGTCTTGCATCAGCGCCGCATGATAGTTGATGAACGGTGCCAGAAAGCCCGCTTTCTCGATCGCGCCGCGTAGGTCGATCGCACGTTTCTTCTCGCCTGCGCCGACGCGTAGCCATTCCACCATCACCGGGCGAATCAGGCCGAACAGGCCCGCGTTCGAGGCTTGCTCGACCTGGTGTCTGGCTTCGGCGTAATTGCCTGCTTTCACCTGCTCCAGCATCAGGATGCTGGCGATGAGCGGATCGCCCGGTGTGCCGCTCGTAAGCTGATGCGCCAACTGGGTGGCCCGCGCTGCATTCCCGGCGAGCAATTGCATGCGCATGGTTTCGGCCGCGAGCTGTGGGTTGGCAGGATCGCGCGCGAGGGTTTCGTCGAGATATTTGGCCGCTTCTTTAATGTCCTGATTCTGCTTGGCAAACTTTCCCGAAAGGAAGCTCCCGGCGAGGCCCGGGCGCACATCCGAGGTGGGTGGTTTCAGCGCTTCGCCCACGGGGGCAGCCACCACCGGCGGGGCATGGTGCAGGGGCTTTTTTTTGCCATCCTCGGCGAAAGCCGGGGAGGCAATCAGTAAACCACTGATAACTCCGAGAAATAATCTAGGTGAAGCCGACAAAAATACGGGACGAAGAGCCATGAGATGCGCCTGACGTGAAAAAGACTTGGCAACAGGCGAGCGATACATTATACGGCTCGGCCAATCAAACGATAATCGTGCATCTGCACACAAGTGACGTCGAGGATCTCATGAGCAGCAAGAACAACCCGGAAATGCGTGGCGCAGTGACCGAACTGCGTAAATACCAAGGTAAGACCGTGAAGCCTTGCCGCATCATCGACAGCGCGCGTGGGATCAACTTCATCGGCGCCGCCTTCGAAAATGGCGAGATCGTGGTGGATGTTTCGACCAAGCGCCCAATCCCCTACAAGGCAATCTACGGCTAAGGCCGGACGCGCGGAGCGGGCATGAAAACGCATCCCGCACACAAGCCCTATAATCTGCGCGAATGGCGCGAGAGCGTGTTGCGCTCGTGCCTCCTTGCCGTCGCAATTATTTTGCTGGCATTGCTGGTGGGCGTGCTGGGCTATCACCTGTTGGGCGGCTTAGGCTGGGTGGATGCGTTCCTCGAAGCCTCGATGATTCTGGGCGGCATGGGGCCTGTCGCCACCATGAGCAACGACGCCGTGAAGTTATTTGCCTCGTTCTATGCCCTGATTAGTGGCCTGATGCTGGTCTCGACCACGGGGTTGCTGTTTGCCCCCTGGCTGCAACGACTATTCTACCATACGCATCGTCGCGCGCGCCGTGATGCGCGGGCCGAGGAGGCCTCTCAGAACCCGTATAAAATCTCGTGAGGCCGTAGGCAAAAAGCAACGGTTTTAAAGATTTCAACCGCAGCATAGCAGCGCTACGTGAGGATTGAAATCCTTAAAACCTAAGCGTTTGCCCGGCCTCACGAGATTTTTACGGGTTCTCGTACGCAGACGCGAAGTAGGAGGCATACCACATGACCACACGCACCATCCTGATTACCGGCGCCTCCTCGGGCATTGGCGAAGCAACCGCGCGCGTGCTGGCGGTCGAGCCGAACACACGACTGATCCTCGCGGCCCGAAGGCAGGAGCGCTTGGCCGCATTGGCGGCGCAGCTGCCGTGCCCCACACATCTGCTCACTTTCGATATCCGCGATGCCGAGGCAACGCAGCAGGCACTTGCTAGCCTGCCGACGGACTGGCAAGCAGTCGATGTGCTGGTGAATAACGCGGGCTTAGCGCTCGGCCTCACCACGCTCGACCAGGCCGACCCTGCCGATTGGCAAACGATGATCGAGACCAATGTGCTGGGCTTGCTCACCGTCACGCGGGCGCTGCTGCCAGGCATGAAAGCGCGCGGGCAGGGGCATTTGGTCAATATTTCCTCGATCGCGGGGAGCTATCATTATAGTGGCGCGCATGTGTATGGCGCTACCAAAGCCTTCGTGACCTACCTCTCGCTCACCCTGCGGGCCGAGCTGCTCGGCACCCCGCTTCGGGTCACGAATATCGAGCCGGGGATGGTCGATACCGAGTTCTCCGCCGTGCGCTTCAAGGGCGACGAATCCCGCGCCAGCGCTGTCTATACCGGGCTGGAACCCCTCCATGCCAGCGATATCGCCGAAGCCATCCGCTGGGCGCTGGCCCAGCCGGCGCATGTCAACATCAACCGCATCGAGCTGATGCCGGTGATGCAGGCCCCCGCCGGGCTGGCGGTTGCACGGCAGTAGGGCGGTTTTTCTTGTTCACAGAGTGATAAAGCCGCTTGCAGCCTGGAAAGCTTAGGCGTACCCTCGCCAAAGCAACCGTAATGGGGGAACCTCTATGCCTAAGTCTTCGGTGAAAGTAGCGAGCAAACCGGCAAGCAAAGCCACGGTAAAAAAACCGGCAGAAAAACCCAGCGTCAGCAAAGCGCCGGTAAAGCTTGCTGCGGCCAAGCCGAAGCAGGAATATAAACCGGTGAAACTGCCGGCGGGCTATAAGCCCAGCACCAGCGAAGAATATATGTCGCCGCAGCAGCAGGAATATTACCGCCAGAAACTGCTGAAATGGCGCAAGGAGCTGATGGACGAAAGCCGCGAAACGCTCGACCATCTGCACGAGGAAAACTGGCATCAGGCCGATATCGCTGATCGTGCCTCGCTCGAGACCGAAGCCGGGGTGGAACTGCGCACCCGCAACCGCTACCTGAAACTCATCGCGAAGATCGACGCGGCCATCCGCCGGATCGAGGCGGGCGAGTATGGTTATTGCGAGGAAACCGGCGAGCCGATTGGCTTGAAGCGTCTTGAGGCACGCCCCGTCGCCACGCTGTCGATCGAGGCGCAGGAGCGCCACGAAAAAGCCGAGAAGCAATATGTGGACGAAGACTAGCCTCCTCTGAGCTGAAGCGATTGTGGTCTATCCACGAAGGACAATCCCATGTTCCTCCCGAGTAACATCACGCTGCGTTATGGCGATACGGGAGATTTTGTCCGCGAATTGCAGCGGCGCTTATCGCTGCTTCACTGCTACCCGGCAGACGCGCTGAGCGGTGTGTTCGATGGCGGCACGCAGGAAAGCGTCATCCAGTTTCAGGTGCAGTGCGGCATTCGCGCCGATGGAATCGCCGGGCCGGATACGCTGCGACGGCTGAACGGCGTTATCTCTGGCGATGCCACCACCGAAGACTACCGCAACGAGGAAGAAGAGACCCAGCGTAAGCTCCAGGCCGACCAGTTGCTCCAGCGCCAATTGCTCGAGCAGCAACGCCTGGCCGAGGAGGAGGCCCAGCGCCTCGCCCTCCAGCAGCAACAGGCCGCGGCAGCCTATGCGCCGCCCGCACCCGCCGCGTTCGAGGTGGCAGCCCCTGCCGCTGCTGCGCCTGCTGCTCCAGCGGTCGAGCTGATCAATCTCAGCGCGGCACCGGCGGTTCCGCCGCTCGCACCGCCCCCCCCTGCGGCCGGGGTGGATGTGCTGAACGAGCTGCTCCGCCAAAGCCAAAACGCAGCGCCTGCCACGCCATCGCCTGCGGCCTCGGCACATGCGCCCGCGCCAGCAGTCGCTACACCGGCGGCCGCGCCGCTTCCTCCCTTGATGCAAGCGGGTTACGCACCTAACCCCACCGCGCCAACACCGGCCGGGGCCATCCCCCAAGCAACCGGGGCAGAGGCGCAGAAGGCAGTCAGCCAAGCCGCCAACGCCAACGCAGGGGCCGAAGCGACGCAAGCCCCGCGTGGCTTGCTGGGGCGCGCCATGCAATATGCCAGCGAGACCATGCAGAAACTGGCAAGCTATTTCGAGTCGCGCCTGCCACCGCACGTAATTTCCGAAGTGAAGGAGATCGGCCTCGCCATGGCGAAAAGCGGCATGCGCGAAGCGCCGCTACCCACCGGGCCCGAACAGCAGCGCGGGCTGGAAGGCCCCGGCAAAGGCCAGCAGCAAAGCATCCAACGCGGTTAGAGTTGAATAAAACGCTCGAGTCGCGCTACAGCGCGGCCATTTCGGTCAGCGGCCAGCGGGCGCGGGGCTGGAAGGTGAGTGGGTCTTCGGCGCCCAACCGCAAACGCTCCACCCCCGCCCAGGCGATCATCACCGCATTGTCGGTACAGAGCGCGGGGGGGGCAACGGCCAGCACCATGCCATGCTGGCTGGCCAGCCTCGTCAGTTCTTCCTGAATCGCCTGATTGGCCGCCACCCCGCCCGCCACGGCGAGGGTGCTGATCGGCAGCTCAGGCGGCAGCATCGCCAGTGCTTTGCCCACGCGCTCGCGCAGGATCTCGCGCACGGCGAGTGTGAAGCTTGCGGCAATGTCGGCCACCAGTAGGGGGGTGAGGCCACCTTGCGCCTCTACCTCCCGCGCGATCAGCAGTCGCACGGCGGTCTTGAGGCCCGAGAACGAGAAATCAGCATGCTCGGTTCCCGCCATGGGGCGCGGCAGCGCATAGCGCGGGGTGCCCGCCCGCGCCGCAGCCTCGAGCGCCGGGCCACCGGGATAAGGCAGCCCCAGCATTTTGGCGCATTTATCGAACGCCTCGCCCAGCGCATCGTCGCGCGTGCCGCCCAGCCGCTCATAGTGGCCGGGGCCGTGCACCACCAATTGCTGGCAATGCCCGCCGGAAATCAGCAGCAGAAAATAGGGAAATGCCACGCGATGCGTCAGCCGCACGGTGAGGGCGTGCCCCTCGAGATGGTTGATTGCCAGCAACGGCTTACGCGCTGCGGCGGCGAGCGCCTTGGCAAACATCGCCCCCACCATCACCCCACCAATCAGCCCCGGCCCGGCGGTCACCGCCACAGCATCGATCGCGGCAAGCGTGGTGCCCGCCGTGGCCAGCGTCTGGGTATAGAGCTGGTCGATCTGTTGCAAATGGGCGCGCGCGGCAATCTCTGGCACCACGCCGCCATAAGGCGCATGCGCCTGCTGCTGCGTGGCGAGTGCCTGCGCCAATATCGTGCCATCCTCGCGCACCAGCGCCACCGCCGTCTCATCGCAACTGGATTCAATCCCAAGCACTACGCGCATAAACGAATCATCATCAGAAAGCCCAACCGGTGTCGACATGCGTCATGTCCAACAGGTCGAGCATCTCAACTTCCCCTCACTGCATATCACTGACAAAGATACTTTCCGTGCGGGTGGTGAGTTTCGAGTCGGTTTCGGTGAGGGTGAAATGCACCTCCTGACGTATCTCGGCAGGTTTTTTAGCGCTGACAAACACCCGGAAATGGCCCACGCTATCGGCAAATACCGGGATATCGCTTGCTGAAAGCTCGCTATTGCCTTGCACCTTCACCTGCGCATCCTCCAGCCCCTCGAGGGTGAGGGCGAAATGCTTATCCTCGTGCGATTTGTTGATGACGGTGATGCTGTAGCCGTTGCGAATCTCGCCATCCGATAAGCGGACGAAGAGGGGGTTGCGGTCGTGCAGCACAGTGAGGTCTTGCGGGCTGCGGGTGAGCAGCGTCAGCAACATCAGCCCCCCGACCAGCGAGATAATCCCCGCATACCAGAAGGTGCGCGGGCGGAACAGGCGGAACGGGGTTTTGTTCTCGGTATCGTAGCGGATCAGGCCGCGCGGCAGGCCGATTTTATCCATCACCGTGTCGCACGCATCGATGCAAAGCCCGCAGGCGATACACTGCATTTGCAGCCCGTGGCGAATGTCGATCCCCATCGGGCAC
>CAZUOS010000013.1:0-11790 GCA_964621415.1 uncultured Azospirillum sp. | reverse complement strand
GGCGGCTTCGAGCAAGTCGCTGGAGGCGAAAGAGGCGATCAACACGCTGGCGCGCACCTCGGAACAGGTGAACGAGATTATCGGCGTGATTACGGGCATTGCCGCCAAGATTAACCTGCTGGCGCTGAACGCGACCATCGAATCCGCCCGGGCGGGCGAGGCGGGCAAAGGCTTCGCCGTGGTGGCGGGCGAGGTGAAGCTGCTGGCCGGTCAGGTGGCGAGTGCGACTGAGGAAATCACCAAACAAATCCGCGAAATGCGCGAAGCCACCCAAAACTCGGTGCAGATTGTGGGCGGCATGTATGAGGATGTCTCGGAAGTCTCGCGCAGTATGTCGGAAGTGGCGGGCGCGGTGGAGGAGCAATCCAGCGTGACCATGAATATTGCTAAGCATCTGGCGTTTTCGAACCAAGGCGTGCAGGAAATTAACGAAAATATCCAGACCGTGATGGATGGTGCCGGCAAAACGCAGGAAACGCTGAAAGAGGCGTTGCAAGTTTCTGCCACATTGAATCAAAAATCGGAGCGTTTAAAGCAGGCGGTGGAGGAGTTTCTCTCGACCATTCGGGCGCAAGCGCGCTAGAGTGAAACGAGAGAGGGAGTTATTATGAGCATGATCCAGCATTGGTCGGTGGGCCGTAAAATCACATTTGCGGCAGTTATTTTGTTGTTGCCGCTGGTGTTGCTCGCCTATTTCCTGGTGGTCGAGAAACAAGACCTCATCAATTTCACGCGTCAGGAAGTGGCGGGCGTGCACTATCTGCGCGCGGCGCATTTGTCGCTTGCGGGGGTAACGGCGCATCCGCCCACGGCGGAGGGGCTTGCCGCCGCTGCCGCTGCTATTGAAAAGGCCGAGCAGGAAGACGCGGGCGCACTGGGCGTAACGCAAAAAGCCAAGGACCTGGTCGCTGCACTGAAAGACCCGGCGACGCTGGCCAACCCGGCCGATGCGCTGGGCAAAACCACGGACCTGATCTCCACGGTTTCGGATAATTCCAACATCACCCTCGACCCGGATGGGGATGCCTATTTCGTGGGCGACATTGTGGTGAATCAATCGACAGGTGTGATGGTGCAGGCGGCTGGCTTGCTCGGCGCGGCCAAAGACCTCGACGCCGCGATGAATGATGATCATAAAATCGCCTATGCCGAAGCGCGCGATGGCATGGCCACGAGTGCCGGTAACCTGGCGACAGATCTCGGCAAAGCCATCAAGGGCAATGCGGATGGCTCGTTGAAAGCCTCGCTCGAGGCCGATGGGGCAACACTCGCGGCCGCGGTGGCCAAAGCCGTGGACGTGAGCAAAACCGCGGATCGTGCGGCTTTGGTGGCTGCAACGACCGAGGTGAGCAAGCTCACCGATGCCTTCGCCAGCAAAAACAACGACGAAATGGAGCGCCTGCTCAACGCCCGCATCGATGGGTTCCGCCAAGTGCTGATCAGCCGTTTGGGCATCGCCGGCGCGGTGGTGTTGCTTGGGGGGCTGTTCTTCCTCTCGATCGTGCGTTCGATCACCGGGCCGGTGGCCGAGATCAGTGGGTTGATGGGGCGCCTGGCCAAAGGCGAGCTGGATATTGAGGTGCCGCAAACCACCCGTCGGGACGAAATTGGTACGCTGAACGCGGCGCTGCAATCCTTCCACCAGGCTGCGATCGAGCGTGATAAGCAAAACCGCGAGGATCTGGCGCGGGCGGCGAAGGAGGCCGAGCGTGCGAAGCTGATTCAGCGCACCACGGCAGAGTTCGAGGGCCGGGTGCAGACGGTGGTGACCACCGTGGCCGCGGCCTCGACCGAGCTGGCGCACACCGCCCAATCGCTGGTGGCGACGATGGGGGAAACCAACCAGATCGTAAGCTCGGCCACCAGCGGCGCGGCGCAAGCCAACACCAACGTGGAATCTGTCGCCGCTGCGGCCGAGGAAATGACCGCCGCCGTGCGCGAGATTTCGGGCCAGCTGCAAAACTCGAACCTGCTGGTGCAGGAATCTGTGCGTAAAGCCGGGGCGATTGACACGCAGGCGGCAACGCTGGCGGCTGCCACCAACAAAGTGAAAGAGGTGATCGAGCTGATCTCGAACATCGCAGAACAGATCAACCTGCTGGCGTTGAACGCCACCATCGAATCCGCGCGGGCGGGCGAGGCGGGCAAAGGCTTCGCCGTGGTGGCAAGCGAGGTGAAAAACCTCGCTAATCAGACCGGAAAATCGGTGGAGGAAATCGAGCGGGTGATTCAGGAAATGAACACGGCGGCGGATGGGATTATTCGCTCGATCGACGATATGAAGTCTTCCATCGGCAACATCGCCACCGCATCGGGGGCTGTGGCTGCGGCGGTGGAGGAACAATCCGCCGCCACGCAGGAAGTGGCGCGCAATATGCAATCCGCGGCCGAAGGCACGCAGGTGATTACCTCGAACCTGCAGGGCATCTCTCAGTCGGCCAGCCATGCGGAAAGCTCATCCTCCGAAGTGCTCGAAGCGTCGCAGGAACTGTCGCGTCAGGCGGAAGTGCTGAACCAGCAGGTGAACGACTTCCTGCAGACATTGCGCACGGCATAGGGTGGCATGGCTGAAACGCTGGAATGCGAGGTGTTGATTGTGGGGGCGGGGCCTGCGGGGCTTTCGGCGGCGATCCGTCTGAAGCAGCTGGCGCCGGAAACCAATGTCATCCTGCTCGAGAAAGGCTCCGAAGTCGGGGCGCATATTCTCTCCGGCGCGGTGTTCGACCCGCGCGCGCTCCACGAGCTTTTACCCGATTGGCAGGCGCTTGGCGCGCCGCTCCATACGGCAGTGACGGAGGATCGTTTCACCTTCCTCACGGCGCAGCATCGGGTGAGGATGCCGACCCCGCCGCCAATGAAAAATCACGGCAATTATATTATCTCGCTGGCGAATCTCTGTCGCTGGCTGGCGACACAGGCCGAAGCGTTGGGGGTGCAGATCTTCCCCGGCTTTCCGGCGGCGGAGCTCATCCTCGAGGATGGGGCGGTGAAGGGCGTGCGCACGGGCGCGTTCGGCCTCAGCAAAACAGGCGCGCATAAGGCGACGTATCAGGCACCGATGGAGCTGCGCGCCAAGCTGACGCTGTTCGCTGAAGGCTGTCGTGGTTCGCTCTCGCAGCGGCTGATGGAGACATTCCAACTGCGCGCGGGGCGCGAGCCGCAAACCTATGGGCTGGGCATCAAGGAAATCTGGCAGGTTTCGCCCGAGAAGCACCGCCTCGGCCTGGTGGAGCACTCGATCGGCTGGCCGCTCGATCAGGGGACGTATGGCGGTTCGTTCCTCTATCACCTCGAGGATCATCAGGTGGCGGTGGGGTATGTGGTGGGGCTGGATTACGCGAATCCCTATCTCGACCCGTTTAAGGAGTTCCAGCGCTTCAAGACGCATCCGAAGATTCGGCCATTGTTCGAGGGCGGCAAGCGGCTGGCCTATGGCGCGCGCGCCATCAACGAAGGCGGCTGGCAGTCCATCCCGAAGCTCACTTTCCCCGGCGGGGCGCTGATTGGTTGCGCCGCAGGGTTCCTCAACGTGCCGCGCATCAAGGGCAGCCACACGGCGATGAAAAGCGGCATGCTGGCGGCAGAAGCGGTGGCGGCGTGGTTGAATCCCTCACCCGAAATCGCCCTCACCCGAAAATCCAAGGGGATTTTCGACCTCTCCCAAGGGAGAGGTGCCCCCGTGGCGACGCTTGCCGCCAGTCCCAGCGAGGCGCTTTCTGGCGAGGATTCGACGCCGCCGACCTCTCCCTCGGGAGAGGTCGAAAATCCCCTTGGATTTTCGGGTGAGGGCGAATTGGCATCTTACGAAACCGCGCTGCGTGCCTCCTGGCTTGGCGAGGAACTCCATGCCGTGCGCAATATTCGCCCCGGATTCCGCCTGGGGCTGTGGGGCGGGCTGCTGATGGCGGCGGTGGATACGTATCTCTTCAAGGGCAACGCGCCGTGGACGTTCAAGCACCATGCCGACCATGCCGCGCTGAAGCCTGCCGCACGCTGTAAGCCTATTGCCTATCCCGCACCGGACGGGGTGGTGAGCTTCGACCGGCTTTCCTCGGTCTATCTCAGCAACACGAATCACGAGGAAGACCAGCCCTGCCACCTGACATTGAAAGACGCACAGGTGCCCGTTTCGGTGAATCTCGCGACCTATGACGGCCCCGAGGCGCGGTTCTGCCCGGCGGGGGTGTATGAGTTTATTTCAGAAGGGGGCGTAAAGCGCCTGCACATCAACGCGCAAAACTGCGTCCACTGCAAAACCTGCGATATCAAAGACCCCACCCAGAATATTGTGTGGACCACGCCCGAAGGTGGCGGCGGGCCGAATTACGGCAGTATGTAGCCCATGCGCGTTGTGTGATTTGACATTGCGCGGCGGCATGCTTAGAAAAA
Organism: uncultured Azospirillum sp.; assembly: GCA_964621415.1. Taxonomy (GTDB): domain Bacteria; phylum Pseudomonadota; class Alphaproteobacteria; order Rickettsiales; family UBA3002; genus QFOX01. The sequence goes on along the minus strand of CAZUOS010000013.1, from coordinate 7,401 downwards.
AGCCCAAACAACGAGGCAGCTATGAAACCGACCCTGAAACCACATAATCCCTGCTTTTCTTCTGGCCCTTGCGCGAAGCGACCGGGCTGGACGCTCGACGTGCTGAAGGATGCCGCGCTTGGCCGTTCGCACCGCGCCAAAATCGGCAAAACCAAGCTGAAAGAGGTGATCGATCGCTCCAAGGCCATCCTTGGCATTCCGGCGGATTATGTGCTCGGCATCGTGCCTGCTTCCGACACGGGCGCGGTCGAGATGGCGATGTGGAGCCTGCTGGGCGCACGCGGGGTGGATGTGCTGGTGTGGGAGAGCTTCGGCAAAGGCTGGGCGACGGATTGTAAAAAACAGCTGAAGCTTGCCGATCTGCGCGTGATGGAAGCAGGCTATGGCGCGATTCCGGATCTCGCACAGGTGGATTTTACGCGCGATGTGGTATTCACCTGGAACGGCACGACGAGTGGCGTGCGCGTGCCGAACGCGGACTGGATCGCGGCGGATCGCTCTGGGCTTACGATTTGCGACGCGACGAGCGCCGCATTCGCGATGGCTCTCGACTGGAAAAAGCTCGATGTGGTTACCTGGAGCTGGCAGAAAGTGCTGGGCGGCGAAGGTGCGCACGGCATGATTGTGCTCTCCCCCCGCGCGGTGGAGCGCTTGACCAGCTTCACGCCCGCGCGGCCGCTACCGAAGATTTTCCAGATGACGAAGGATGGCAAACTCATCGACGGGATTTTCGTCGGCGAGACGATTAACACCCCCTCGATGCTGGCGGTGGAAGACGCGCTCGACGGGCTGAAATGGGCGGAAAGCACCGGCGGTTTGAAAGCGCTGATCGCGCGTTGTAACGCGAACCTCGCCGCCCTCGAAGCGTTCGTGGCGAAGACGAGCTGGCTCGATTTTCTCTGCGCCGATCAGGCAACGCGCTCGACCACCTCGGTCACCTTCAAAATCACCGATGCGTGGTATGCGGCCTTAAGTGCCGAGGCGCAGGCCAAAGCGCTGAAAGATTTCACCGCCCTGCTCGAGAAAGAGGGCGTGGCCTATGACATCGGCGCGTATCGCGATGCCCCGGCGGGCCTGCGTATCTGGGCGGGGGCGACGGTGGAAACGCACGACCTCGAGGCCCTCACCCCGTGGCTCGATTGGGCATGGGGCGAAGTGAAAGCGAGCGCGGCGCAAGCGGCGTAGGCTGGGTGAGGGTAGATTCCTTCGGCCAATCATGAACCGCGATCAACCGGCAATCAGCGCCAGCCACTCGGCTTCGCTCAGGATCACGACGCCTAAGGCTTCGGCCTCTTTGCGTTTGCTGCCCGCATCGGCCCCGGCCACCACGTAATCGGTTTTTTTCGAGACGGAACTCGCGACTTTCGCGCCGAGGGCTTCGGCCTGTGCCTTGGCTTCTTTGCGCCCGAGGGTTTCGAGCGTGCCGGTGAACACTACCGTTTTGCCGGTGACGGGGGAGGCAAGCGTCGTGGGAGGGCTGTAGGGCAGTAGGGTGAGGGTGGTGCTAAGCGCATCGAGCAGTTGCTGGTTATGCGGCTCGGCGAAAAACGCGATGAGCGCGCGGGCCACCGTTGCGCCGATGCCATCCATGGCGAGGAGTTGTGCCTCGGCGCTGTCGCTGGCCATGGCGGCGCGGAGGGCGTCGAACGTCAGGAAATGCTTGGCCAGCAGCTTTGCCGTTTCCTCGCCCACATGGCGGATGCCGAGGGCAAACAGGAAACGCGCGAGGGGCACGGTTTTCGCGGTCTCAATCGCTGCGAACAGATTGCTGGCCGATTTTTCGCCCCAGCCTTCGCGGTTTTTCAGGCGGCTGAGGCTTGCCGCATCGCGCGTTGCGAGCGTGAAAATGTCGATCGGGCTTTGTACCAGCCCTTCCTTAAAAAACGCCTCGATTTGCTTGTCGCCAAGCCCGTCAATATCCATCGCGTTGCGGCTGGCGAAATGCTTCAGTCGCTCGACCGCTTGCGCCGGGCAGGTGAGGCCGCCCGTGCAGCGTCGCGCCGCCTCGCCTTCTTCGCGCACCGCGTGGGCGCCACAGGCGGGGCAGGTGGTCGGGAAGCTGTAGGGCGGGGTTCGTGATTCGTGATTCGTGATTCGTGATTCGTCGTGGGCTACGCCCACGATTTGCGGAATCACATCCCCCGCGCGCTGAACGATCACTGGGTCGCCGATGCGGACATCCTTGCGGGCGATTTCGTCCTCGTTATGCAGTGTCGCGTTGCTGACGACGACGCCGCCAACGGTGATGGGCGCGAGCCGTGCCACCGGGGTGAGCACGCCGGTGCGGCCGACCTGAATCTCGATCGCTTCGAGCGTGGTGATGGCCTGTTCCGCCGGAAACTTATGGGCGATGGCCCAGCGCGGGCTGCGGGCTTTGAAGCCGAGCCGCTCCTGATAGTCGAGCCGGTTGATTTTATACACGTCGCCGTCGATGTCGTAGCCGAGGGTGGGGCGCTCGGCATAGAGCGCCTGGTAATGCGCGAGTAGGGCATCGAGGCTGGCGGTTTTCACCATGCGCGGGTTGGTGGCAAGGCCAAAGCGGCCAAGCGCGGCGATGCAGTCATACTGCGTGTCGCCGAGCGGCGCGCTCACCTCGCCCCAACCATAGACGAAATAACTGAGGCGGCGCGCACGCGTCACTTCCGCATCCAGCTGGCGCAGGCTGCCTGCGGCGGCGTTGCGCGGGTTGGCGAAGCGTTCACCCTCGGGCAAGCTTTCGTTCAGTGCCGCGAAATCGGCGTGCGCCATATAGACTTCGCCACGGATTTCGAGGAGGGGGGGAGGTGTCATCCTGAGCGGAGCGAAGGATCGAGTTGAGCTTGCATCACCCGATCCTTCGCTCCACTCAGGATGACACGCTTGCATCACCCGATCCTTCGCTCCGCTCAGGATGACCGGCAGCACCATGCGCAGATTCGCGGTGATGTCCTCGCCTGTTTCGCCATCGCCGCGTGTGGCGCCTTGCACGAGGATGCCATTTTCGTAACGAGCGGAGAAGGAGAGTCCGTCGATCTTCGGCTCGGTGACATATTCGACCACGTCGCCTTCGGGTAGCTTCAGGAAGTCGCGCAGGCGGGCGTCGAACTCGCGCACGTCTTCCTCGCTGAACGCATTGTCGAGCGAGAGCATGGGCTTGCGGTGCCGCACTTTACCGAAGCCTTGCGCCGGTGCGGCGCCGACGGTTTGCGTCGGGCTATCGGGGGTGACGAGGCTGGGGTGCGCGCGCTCCAACGCTTCGAGCTGCTGGCGCAGCGCGTCGTATTCCGCATCGCTGATGCTCGGCGCGTCCTGCTGGTAGTAGCGCACGTCATGCGCGCGGATCTGCGTGCGCAAGCTGGCGATTTCCTGGGCGATATCGGTCATAGCAACGGCACGCTCCGCGCATGGTGGGGGCTAAACAGGGGCGACTATACACGGGCGCACGGAGAAGAAAAGCGGTGGCTTTACAACGCCCGCCCGGCATAGACGCCGCTATTGCCCAGCATTTCCTCGATACGGATCAGCTCGTTATATTTCGCGGTGCGGTCGCTGCGGCAGGGGGCGCCGGTTTTGATCTGGCCGCAATTGGTGGCAACGGCGAGATGCGCAATCGTTGCATCCTCGGTTTCGCCGCTGCGATGGCTCATCACGGCCTGATAGCCCGCGCGTTGCGCCATCTCGACCGCGCGCATGGTTTCGGTGAGGGTACCGATCTGGTTCACTTTCACCAGCAGCGCATTGGCGAGGCCATGGCTGATGCCCTCGGCCAGAATCGCCGGGTTGGTGACGAAGAGATCATCCCCCACCAGCTGCACGCGGCGGCCAAGCGCAGCGGTGACAGCGGCCCAACCTTCGTGGTCGTCCTCGGCGCAGGCGTCCTCGATCGAGGCGATGGGGAACTTTTCAACGAGGTGGGTGTAGTAGGCGATGATGCCCTCGGCATCGAGCGATTTGCCTTCGCCCACCAGCTCGTAGCGGCCGTTTTTATAGAACTCGGTGCTGGCGGCATCGAGCGCGAGGGCCACGTCCTCGCCGGGGCGATAGCCTGCGGCTTCGATGGCTTTACAGATGAAATCGCACGCGGCCTCGGCGCTCGAGAGGTTCGGTGCGAAGCCGCCCTCATCGCCGATGCCGGTGTTATGACCGGCGGATTTAAGCTGCTTCTTGAGGGCATGGAAAATCTCGGCCCCCATGCGGATTGCCTCGGCCATGGTCGGCGCGGCGACGGGCATAATCATGAACTCTTGAATATCAATCGGGTTATCGGCATGCGCGCCACCGTTGATGATGTTCATCATCGGCACGGGCAGTACGCAGGCGCTGGTGCCGCCGACATAACGATAAAGCGGCAGACCCGCCGTTTGCGCGGCGGCCTTGGCGACGGCGAGCGACACGCCGAGAATGGCATTCGCGCCGAGCTTCGACTTATCCGCCGTGCCGTCGAGGCTGAGCAGCGCCTCATCCACCGCCACCTGGTCGAGGGCGTTGAGGCCGCGCAGTTGCTCGCTCAGGGATTCCACATTCGCGACCGCTTTTTGCACGCCCTTGCCGAGATAGCGCTTGGCGTCGCCATCGCGCAGCTCGAGCGCTTCCTTGCTGCCGGTCGAGGCACCGGAGGGCACGGCTGCACGGCCCAGCGCGCCGTTTTCCAGCAGCACATCCACCTCAATCGTGGGGTTGCCGCGGCTATCCAGAATCTCGCGGGCGTAGAGGGAACGAATTGTCGACATCGTAAAGCTCCATCAAAGGCAGTTGCGCGCTGCATAAAGCGTGCGAGGAGGGGGGTCAAGCCTTGTGTGGAAAAGTGACGCAGGCTTGACTCGGCGCGCGGTGCTTTTAGTGTTGTGGCTCAACAGATAGGAATCGACCATGCGACGCGACGGGCTGCGCCTGATTTTGCTATGTTTCTGCGCCGGGGTGGCGACGCTCGCCCATGCCGCCCCGCTGCGTGTGAGCGAAATACGCCTCGAAGCATCCGGCAGTGGCGAGCAGCTTGAAATCCATGCCGATGGGGCATTGGCGCCGCAAAAAACCTTCACCCTGGCGAATCCCCCGCGTGTGGTGGTGGACCTGCCGCATGTGGAGGGCAAGGGCGTGCGGCTGCCTGCGCGCTATGCCGGACCGCTGGTGCATGCGGTGCGATTTGGCCAGTTTAATCCCACTACCTCGCGGGTGGTGATCGAGACCAAACAGCCCGCTCGGCTTGCCGAGGTGAAAGAAGGCAAGACGCTGCTGCTGACGCTGAGCCCTGCGAACGACGCCCGCGCGCCCGAGCCCGAGCCGTCGAGCGACACCCCGCCGCCCAAAGAGAAGGAGAAAGACGAGGAGCCGGAAGCCAAGCCCGAACCGCGCAGCAGCGCGGCGGCCAAGCCTGCCGAGGCGGCAACTGCGCTCGAGAACAAGCCGCTGGTGGCGATTGATGCAGGCCATGGCGGACAAGACCCCGGCGCGCTCGGCCTGCACGGTACGCACGAGAAGGATGTGACCCTGAACTATGCGCTGCATCTGCGCGAGGCGCTGCTGAGGACGGGCCGCTATCGGGTGATCCTCACGCGTGACGACGACCATTTCGTGATGCTGCGCGAGCGGGTGGAGATTGCGCGCCGCGCCAAGGCGGATATGTTTATTTCCTTCCACGCCGATTCCAACCCCAACCCCGAGGCGCGAGGCCTCACGGTTTACACCGTGTCGGAAAACGCATCGGACGAAGAATCTGCCGCGCTGGCCGAGCGCGAGAACAAGGCCGATATTGTGCCGGGGCTGAACCTCAACACCACCGATCAAGACGTGGCGAACATCCTCATCGACCTCACCCAGCGCGAAACCATGAATAAATCGGCCCGGTTTGCGGATGCGATTGTGGCTAACATGCCAAACAGCATCGGCAAGGTGCAAAAGGCGCACCGCTTCGCCGGGTTCCGGGTGCTGAAGGGGCCGGATATTCCCTCGGTGCTGATCGAGCTGGGGTTTGTTACCAATGCCGAGGATGAACGCATGCTCCTCACCCCGAGCTATCGCGAAAAGGTGGTCGCGTCGGTGGTCAAAGGCATCGAGCGCTACCGCGCCGAGGCAAAAAAGCGCTAAGGCTCTGGAATCATGCGCCTGTAAGGCCTAATAAGGTTCGCTCGCTTCGCGGTGCAAAACCATTGCCAAAAGCTATTACCCCGCGAGTAGTTTGCTCAGGCGTTTGGCGAAGGCGCTGGCGTCGCGCACCGGCTCGCCCTCGGCGATGAGGGCCTGGTCGAACAATAGCCACAGCGCGTCCTCGGTGGTGGGGGTGAGGCCCTCCTTCGCGACGCGCGCGGCGAGCGACTGAATCACCGGATGGCTTGGATTCACCTCCACCAGCTTGGCAGCGCGTGCGCCCAGCTGTTTATGCTCGGTGAGGAAACGCTCCATGCGCATGTCCATCGCCCCTTCGGCGACGCCCAGGCACACGGGCGTATCGGCCAGCTTATGGGTGGTGCGCACGTCGTGCACTGCCTCGCCATAGAGGGTTTTCATGGCGGCACAAAGCGTGCCGATGGAGGCAGCATGTTCCGGCGTTTCGGGCGGTTGCTCGCCCGCATCGGTGCGTGGGAAGGCCTCAAGATCGGCCCCGGATTTGATGGCAGAGCGGAAGGGCAGCGTGCCATAATGCTGCGTTACGTTCGGCCAGAAATCATCCACGTGGTCGGTAAGCAACAGCACCTCGATGCCGCGCTTGGCGAAGCCCTCAAGCTGTGGGCTTTTGCGTAACGCCTCGAGCGTATCGCCAGTGAGGTAGTAAATGGCCTGCTGCCCCTCGCGCATGCGGGATTGGTAGTCGGCCAGCGAGGTGAGTGTGTCGGCAGAGGCGGTGCTTGCGAAACGGCAGGCTTCGAGGATTTTCTCGCGCGGGGCGTTGGCTTCGCACAGCCCCTCTTTCAGCACCGCGCCGAAATGATCCCAGAACTTGCGATAATCCGCTGCATCGCCTTCGGCGCGTTTTTTCAGCTCGCTGAGCACGCGACCGGTGAGCGAATCCCGAATCTGGTCGAGCAGGGGAGATTTTTGCAGCGTCTCGCGGCTGATATTCAGCGGCAGATCGGCCGAATCCACTACCCCACGCAGGAAGCGCAGGTAGGGTGGCACCAGCTCCACCCCCTCATCGGTGATAAACACACGCTTCACGTACAGCTTCACCCGTTGCCGACGCTCGGGGTGGAAGAGGTCGAACGGCTTCATGCCCGGCACAAACAGCAGGTTGGTATAGTCCGTTTTTCCTTCCACCTTATTGTGGAAAACCGCCCAGGGAGTATCCGGCGAATGCGCAATATCGCGATAGAAAGCATGGTATTGTTCTTCGCTGATGTCGGCCTTGGCGCGCGTCCAAATGGCTGAACCTTCATTTACGTTGTGGGTAACCCCCTCGCGGTCGGTGAGGGTGATGGGAAAGCGGAC
>CAZUOS010000012.1:6360-11974 GCA_964621415.1 uncultured Azospirillum sp. | reverse complement strand
GCGGTCGATAAAACACGCGAAGAGTTTATTCAGCTTTGCCTCGGCGTTTCCGAGGAGGCGCGCGCCGAGTTCCGCGCCCTGTTCGAGAGCATCGCGCTGAGTGTGGATTGGGATCAGGAATACCACACGATTTCGGATGATTCGCGCCGCCTCAGCCAGTTGTCCTTCCTCGACCTCGTCGAAAAAGGCCATGCCTACCGCGGAGAGCGGCCGTTTTATTGGGACCCGGTGGATCAAACCGCCATCGCCAGCGCCGAGATCGAGGATAAGGAGCTGCCTAGCCTCGCGAATGATATCATCTTTACCTGTGAAGGCCGCCCGCTCACCATCATGACCACGCGGCCCGAGCTGCTGCCCGCCTGCGTCGCGCTGTTCTGCCACCCCGAGGATGGGCGCTACACGGCGCTGCACGGAAAAGAGGCAGAGGTGCCGCTATTCGGCTTTCCCGTGCCCATCCTCACCGATGTCACGGTCGACCCCGAAAAAGGCACCGGCCTCATGATGTGCTGTACCTTCGGCGACGATGCCGACATCGTGAAATGGCAGAAGCATCAGCTGCCCGTGCGCGTCGTGATTAATAAGTTCGGGAAGATGGATCTTGGCGCTGCGTTGGCCGAGGGGAAATATCCGCAAGGCTTCCATTGGCCTGCGGAACTTGCGGAAAAGCTCAATGGCAAAAAAATCAGCAACACCGACCCCAAACACCCCGGTGCGCGGCAGATCGTCATCGAGCTGCTGAAGGAAGCGGGCGTGCTGCTTGCCAGTAAACCCATCACCCATGCGGTGAAATGCGCCGAGCGCTCTGGCGCGCCGCTCGAGATTTTGCCGACGAGCCAGTGGTTCGTGAAGGTGACCGATAAGAAAGACGCACTCAAGGCCCGCGCCGCCGAGTGCCACTGGAATCCGGACTGGATGCGCCTGCGCATCGAGCAATGGATTGATGGGTTGAACCAGGATTGGTGCATCAGTCGGCAGCGCTATTTCGGCGTGCCGTTTCCGGTATGGTACGAAGAAGAGGTCAGAGGTCAGAGGTCAGAGGTCAGGGTAATCACCGCCCGCGCCGAAGACCTGCCCTGCAACCCGCTGGTCGATGTGCCGCACGGCTACGAGAGGCTCGAGGCGCTTGAGGGCTTGCGCTACCGCGCGCGGCGGGTGAGCGACGGGGCGGAGGTGATCATCACCCCCGACGCGGACGTGATGGATACCTGGGCCACCAGCTCCATCAGCCCGCAGCTTTCGGCGCACGCCATTCACGAACCACGAACCACGAACCCCGAATCACGCTTCAGCAAACTCTTCCCCGCCGATTTGCGCCCGCAAGCGCACGAGATCATCCGCACCTGGGCGTTCTACACCATTGTGAAGGCGCATCTGCATAACGACACTATTCCGTGGAAGAACCTGATGATCTCTGGCTGGTGTTTGGCCGAGGATAAGTCGAAAATGAGCAAGTCGAAGGGCAATGTAGTGACGCCCGTGGCGCTCATCGAGGAGCGGGGGACAGACGCGGTGCGCTATTGGGCGGCGACGAGTCGCCTGGGCGCGGATACCGCCTTCTCGCCGGATTTGCTGAAGATCGGCAAGAAGCTCGTCGGCAAATTGTGGAACGCGACGCAATTCGCAGCGATTCACTTGAGCAAACTCACCAGCGCGCCGAGCCATGCGGCGACGGACGCTGCCGTCACCGAAACGCTTGATCGCTGGATTCTCTCGCGCCTGGGGGAAACCGTAGCGAAAGCGACCGAGGCCTTTTCGGCTTACGAATATGCTGAGGCGCTCGAGGCCACTAACCAGTTCTTCTGGTCGGATTTCTGCGACAACTACCTCGAGCTGATTAAGAAGCGGGTGTATAACGAGGACGCGAGCGCGAGCGCCGCCGCGCAACAATCCGCCGTGCGCGCGCTGTATTATGTGCTCGAGGGTATCCTGAAGCTCTATGCCCCCTTCGTGCCGCACGTGACCGAGGAACTCTATGCCCATATCTTCGCCGAGGCATATGCGGCGCGCGGCTCGCTGCATGCGCGCGGACAGTGGCCGAAGGCGGCGGATTACACGGTGGATGCCGATGCGCTCGCCGCCGGGGCCGAGGCGCTCGAAGTGCTCGGCTTGATTCGTAATGCCAAATCCACGAACAATGTTTCAATCAAATATCCGGTGCAGCGTTTGACCGTCGCTTTGCACTATACGCTGACAGATCAATGGATTGGCGATGTGCTGGGGGCGGGGAATGTGGAGGCCTGGGCCGCCGGGGAAGCGACGGTGGTCACGCTCGCAGCCTCGGCCGAGGTGGCGTAATGCTTCGTTTGATGCAAAAAAGCCACGCGTAATAAAAATGACAAGCACTAAGGAACGTGCTATGAAAGAAGTAGATGCAAAAGGGGGTGGTTTCGCTTTCTGATGCAATCAGACTCATAAAAAGTGCCTATCAGGTGCTTTTTTGAGCAAAAAAGAAGAAGCCGTTAACGGAATTTTAATGAATTCATGCTAACGGTGAAACATGCGGCAATAATTGGGGTGCATGAAGCAACCCAGATTGTCGTGTGGTGGGCAAGTAGCCCTGGTCAAGTTTAACAGTCCAAGTAGGAGATTTTTTATGGTATCCATGACAACCAATATCGCGGCTATGAACGCGCAGGGGAATATTAACTCTGCGAATAATAGTGCGTCCGCCTCGATTGCCCGGCTTTCGAGCGGTAAACGTATTGTAAAAGCGTCGGACGATGTGGCGGGTCTTGCCACCGGTACTGCACTGCGTACGCAGGTAACCACCCTGAAGCAAGCGCTTGCCAACGCCTCGCAGGGGTCCAGCCTGCTGCAGGTGGCGGATGGTTCGCTCGGCCAGATTACGGACATTCTGCAACGTCAGAAAGCGATTGCCACCCAGGCTTCCTCGGGTCAGTTGACGGATGCGAACCGTTCGTTGTTGAACCAGGAGTTCCAGAACCTCACCTCGGAGGTTGACCGGATTGCAGCCAGCACCAACTTCAACGGTGTAAACCTGCTCGGCGGAGGTCTTGGTACCACTGCGTCGCTGTCGCGGACGGATGCAATTGCCGTGGCTTCGATTACGACTACTGGTACACTCGGCGGCGCTGCGACTGCGGCTGCGACCACGGCAATTCAGGGCTATAATGGTCTGACGGGTGCTGCATTGGTTTCTGGTGCTGGTAGTCTTGTGGTGACGGATAGTGCCGGTACCACGCTTGCCAACGCCCAGTATCTGGGTGTCGAGAACTCGGTTTACGGGAAGTTCTCGAACATCAAGTTCAGCAACGTGACCTATGGTGCGACGACTGCGGGTTCAGCCACCGTTACGGCGACCCTCAATGGTGTGGAGTTCACGGGGAATATCGCGGGGAACGCCACCACGGCGACTATTGGCCATGGTAATACCTACATGAAATTGACCTTTACCAACGCTGCCAACTTCGCAAGTGAGAACACGACGGAAAATACCCGTCAGTTGGCAATGGATGACTATAAAAACACCACGATTGCGCGTGTGGGTTCGATCTCTGGGGTTGATTTCGCGGGGACGGCGTTGGCGGGGGCAACCGGTTCTACTACGGTGGGTCTGGCAACGGCGCGTCTCACGGGCAATGGGCCGGTGGATATTTCGAACTTTACCTACGAAGGTGGGATCTCGAACGCCAGCGTGTTGAGCGTGATGGTGAACGGTCAGCGCTTTGTAGCCACCACGGTGTTGGATAACATCACCGCGGGCGGTACACTTGTGTTTTCGGATGATGCCAAACTTCAGGCGATCCGTCTCGACTTCACGGGTTTGGATACGGCGATTACGAACATCCACGATAACCTCACGGATCGTGCGAACTTCATCAACGCTCTGAACACCGGGTTCTCGCGTGCTGGGGCAGGCCTCAGCTTTGCGGTGGGTTCGCAAGCAACGGATAGCATCCGTGTAGCGCTGGGCAGCGTTACTTCGGCGAGTGTCTTCAACGGTGCTCAGCTCGATGTGACCTCTGCCACGAACGCGCAAGCGGCCTCGACGGTGCTGGATGCGGCTATCACCAAGGTGACCTCGGTGCGGGCCTCGGTGGGTGCGCTGCAATCGCGATTCAACTTCGCAAGTAACGCGATTCAGTCCTCGATCGAGAACCAGGACGCGGCACGCGGTAGCATCCTCGATACCGATGTATCGGCGGAGTCGACGGCGTACGCAACCGCTCAGGTGCAACTGCAGGCCGGTATCTCGGTACTGGCGCATGCCAACCAGCTGCAGCAAAACCTGCTGAAGCTGATCCAGTAAGGGTGAGTGTCCGGGAGGGGGATTTTATTCCCCTCCCGGCCTCGGGTTAGCCCCTCGAGATAATGGAGCAAGACAATGACGATCAACCTGCAAACCGGGACGAGCTATACGCCGCCACCCGCTGCTTTGCCGGGGGCTCGCAGCGCAGAGATTCAGGTTCCGCAACCGCAAGACCATGGCACACAAAGAGTACCGGATTCTGCCACTCCCGTTCAAAGTAAACCGATTGAACAAGCCATTGCCGACTCAGAGAAACAGCGTTACGAGCAGGTGCGTCGGGCCGCGCAGGCGATGGCAACCAATGCCTACCCTGTAAGCGATAAGACGTTTACCATCTATAAAGACGCTTCTGGTCAGTTCATTACCCGCTACACCAGCTTGCGTGATGGTAAGGTCACGTATGTTCCTGAGCCTAAACTGCTGGCGATGATGGAAAGCCATCCGCAGGCGGTGGTGAGCCTTCAGGCGTGATTCAGTTGCTGGTTACCGGTCTCCGTCGACCGTCCCGCTAAGGGAGGCTGAAGTGTTTGGCGCGAATATTGCTGAACCTTCGTGGAGGACCGCTACCTGGCGACTGGTACTGGTGAATGGAGCAAGCACATGGTTAGCCAAATTACACTTGGCAATTTTGGTACGCAAAACGGACGAAGCGTGGTGACGGGTTCTGCTTCCGGCTTCGATACGACTAGTATTGTCGATTCGCTGGTGAAGGCAAAACGCCAGCCAGCGGTGCTGCTCGAGACGGCCGATGCGACCATCGACAAAAAGACCAAAGCCTACACCGATATGAAAAACCTGCTGACTAAACTACAGTCGGCTGCGGATACGTTGCGCAATGCTTCGGGGGTGGGGAATGCTTCGAGCAATTCGTTTGAATATCGCACCTCAACCGTAACCAGCAACACGGGGGGCGTTGCCTCGAACTTTCTGGATGCGACGGTGGAGCCTGGGGCGGTGGTTCAGGCATACACGATTGACAGTATCAGCCAGCTGGCGAAACAAACAAAACAGCAAACGGGCAATATCACAGTGACGGATGATACGACCGCGTCTGCGGTGTCGTCTTCTGCTACTTCTGGCTTGTTCAAGGCAGGCACGGTGAATCTGCGGGCGGTGGATGGCACGGTCGGTGGGGTAGCCGTTACGCTCAATGCCGGGGATAGTCTGCAAACGGTGGCGGCGAAGTTTAATGAGGTCTCGAGCCGGACGGGGATTCAGGCCACGGTGCTGAACGTTGCCTCGGGCAGCTACAAAATCGTTTTCAGTGCCACCAAAACTGGCTCTACCTATGGCTTCGACATGAGCGCTACGGCGGGGAGCGCGGGGGCAGGTATCACGAGTGAT
>CAZUOS010000012.1:0-6260 GCA_964621415.1 uncultured Azospirillum sp. | reverse complement strand
TATATAATGAAAATACGTTCCGCACTATTCTTTCGAATGTGAATGCGGAGCTGACGCGGAGCGTTGGAGGAATCACCAGTGGCGATCCTACCTTGCTGGCAGATGTGGGGATTTCCATTGATAATTTTGCAGGGGACGACACGAACCCGGCAACCAAGAACATCCTGACCGTGAATACGGATAAGCTCAAATCCGCGCTCGAATCTAATTTTCAAGGGGTGCGTAACCTCTTCGAGTATAACGAGACCTCCGATAACGTGAACTTTGTGAACTATAAGCGTAGTAACAATCTGGATGTTACCAGCTTCAGCATGAACATTAACCAGACGGCTGGCACCTATGTTGCCACCTATACCGACTCCGCTGGGGCAACGCAGACGGTTAACTTCACAGGCACATCGCTTGGCAGTTCGGGGGGGGTTAGCCTGACGGGGCCGACCGGCTCGGTGTTCGAGGGATCGCAGTTCGTGTTCGCAGGCACAGGGGATGCGACGGTGAATGTGTCGCTCTCGCAGGGGTATGCGGACCGGTTCTATAACATGATGAATCAGTTCATCAATACAACGGACGGGCTGATTACCCAGGAAACCACCACACTGGCCGATACCAAAACCCGCAATCAGGAGGAAGTGACGAAGATCGACGATAAGCTCACGGCCTATCGTGACCAGTTGCTACAACAATACTCGAGCCTGGAAGCAGCGCTCACCAGTGCCAATAATATCCTTCAGTTATTGACGGCACAGGCAAATGCCCGCAACAGTAGTGGGAACTAGTGCTACTTGGCGATCAGGCATTCTCTAGAATACGCCTGCGACGCTTTAGGCTCCGGATGATTGAATCATGAACCAGCAAACCGCGCATAATGCTTATAGTCGGGCGAATCACACGGTGCCGAAAACCCGCCAGGTGGTGATGCTGTATGATGGCGCGATTCGCTTCATGAAGCAGGCGATTGAAGCAATCGGCGCCAAGGACTACGAGACGCGCTATCACAAGCTCACTCGGGTTTCGGATATTCTGGTGGGGTTGCAGGCGTGCCTCGATTTTAACGCGGGCGGCGAAGCGGCCAATGCGCTCTATGATTATTATGCGCGGCTGGATTTGCTGGTGTATGCGGTGCATCGCTCCAACGAGATTGCCGCGTGCGAGCGGATTATTGCCGATCTCAAGGCCATGCGCGATGTGTGGGATCGGATCGACCGGGGCGAGCTTTCGCCTGCGGGGGGGCAGGCGGCCATGGCCTCGGCCGCAGCGGCGGCAGGTGCGGCGCCAGCTGGCGAGCCGGTGAAGGTCTCGGTTTAGGACGCCTCTTATTGCCGTGGTCGCTACGATCTATTGATCGTGGAAGGCATGGCCGAACGAGTCGCGGATCGGCTGCATCACATAGGAGAGCATGGTGCGTTTTCCGGTGACGATCAGCACATCCGCAGGCATGCCGGAGGAGAGTTTGATATCCGGCCCCAGGGCGTGCAGCTCTTCAGGTGCTACATCCACACGTGCGAGGAAGTAGCTGTCTTGGCTTGCTTTATCATCCACCCGATCGGCCGAAACGGTGAGCACTTTTCCCTTCACCGGGCGTAAGTAGCGAGTTTTATAGGCGGTGAGCTTTACCTCCGCTTCAAGGCCCGCATGCACCGCGTCGATATCCTGCGGGCTGACATGCGCCTCCACCACCAGCCGGTCGTTGGCGGGGACGATGGAGAGCAGTGTTTCGCCCGGCTGCACCACGCCGCCGATCGTGTGGATGGCGAGCGCCGTGACGGTGCCATCGATGGGGGCTTTCACCTCCACCCGGCGGGCGACATCGCTCGCCGCGCGGGATTGTTCCTCGAGCGTGGCGAGCTGCACTTGCGTGTCTTTCAGCTCGGTCGCCACCTTGTTCGAGAAATCGTTCTTGGCGTTGATGATGCTGATCTTTGATTCGTTGATGGTTTGGTTCGCGCGGCTCACCATGGCTTGCGCATTGCCACGCTGACCCATCAGGTCGGCCTGTTGGCGTTGCAGTGCCAGCAGCCGCGACTTCACCGCATTGCCGGATTGCACCAGCTCGCTCACGGTGGCGATTTCCTGATTCAGCAGGCTGATTTGCGTGCTGGCGGCGGCGATTTGCTCGCGCAGGCCTCGGATTTCCTCGCCGCTTTGGGCGATTTTCTGGTTGAGGACGCCGATTTCGCCCTCGAGCGCCTCGCGGCGGGTGGCGAACAGATGGCGCTGCGCATCCAGCGCTTCTTTCACTTTTGGGTTGGTGGCTTCCTGCTTCTGATATTCCGGCGGGAAGGCGATGTCGCTTTTGCCATCGCGCTCGGCCAGCAGGCGGGCTTCGGTGGCTTTTGCCGCGAGGTATTGGCCCAGCACCTGCTCGGCCTTGGCTTGCGCGTTGGTGCTATCGAGCCGCACGAGGGGTTGGCCGGTTTTCACCACGTCGCCATCCTTCACCAGAATCTCCTGCACGATGCCGCCTTCGAGATGCTGAATATCCTTCCGGTTCGATTCCGCAATCACGCGTCCCGGCGCGATGGCCCCGGCGGCCAGCGGCATCAGCGAGGCCCAGCTGCCGATGACGCCGAAGAGAAGCAGCATCAGCATCAGGCCGATGAGGATGGTGGGGCGGGCGCGCTGATCCGGCGCGTCGGGCATGGCGGCGTTGTAGGGCAGCAGCCGCGCGGCGAGGTGATCGACCATGCCGGTGAAGCGCCGCAGCGCCACCACCTCGGCGCGATGCGCCTGACGTGTGGGCGGGGTATGTTCGGGCGGCAGGCTGGGCAGATGCGGCGGGCGAGGGGGCATAGCAATCCTTACATGGCCGCTTTCTCGTGAAGGGTACTGAAGATAAACGACGCTTACTCCGCGAGGAGTATAACAGCTCCTTCCCGTCGCGCAACGCGCGATGTGGGGGCGCGAGCACTTGGCTTAGAATGCTTGGGTTATGGACATAGTCCTGGGTTCACGCCCGGTAACAAGATCGTCGGTAACGTGCAGATTCCGACTGGCCCTTCAGGAATCGGGGCGGGGGTATGAGTTATGATCGGCGCGACAGGAACTGCTCCCGGCACCGGAGCTGGAATTGGTGCTGCAGCACAATCCGCGCAGTTGCCAACACCGCCGTTCCTTAAGGGCTGATCCGGCTGCGTATTCCCCGGGTGTGCTTTCGGCAGTGGGACGATGATACCAGGCACCACAAAGCCAGGCACGGTGGGCATATTGGCGAGGATGGTTTGCGTATCCGTCGCGAGTTTGGCGGCGTTCGCGGGGTCTGCTGCCAGCACGCTATAGAGCACGGCAAGGGTGTGAGGTGTATCGTAGGTTGAGGTGGTGAGAGGCTGCGGCAGTGCGTCGATGCCCCCTGTCACGGTTTTGCCGACGAGGGTGCTCACGGCCGTCCGGCCTTGCGGATTGGCTAGCAAGGCGGTGGTTAAATCCTGCACTGCGGCGGCTTCCGGAGTGCCAGGGGCGGCGCTCATCAGCGTATTCAGGCGCTCGGCTGCGGCTGTTTTTTCGGAATCGGTCTTCGCTGCGGCATAAGCTTCGAGAGCGTTGGCCAGTGCCCCTTGCGGGTAGGTTGCAAGCTTCAGGTTGCGTTGCAGGATGTCCGGATTGCCCATCGTGCGTAGCGAGGCAAGCGTGCTGGCCATTAGGGTTGGGTCGTTTTTCAAGACTTCGAAGGTCAATGCCTTGGCATAGTCCGGATGGTTTTCGCGCAGGGTATCGATCGCGCGATTGCTGGTTGCAGGATTAGCAAAATATTCCTTCACCAGCGCTGCCGTTTTTCCCTGACCCGTAAGGGACTGGGCAGAAACCGCGGCGACGAAGGCCTCGGTCACCTGCGGTATGTTGCCCCTATTCACCGTATAGTCGGTGATGGTGATGTTTTCGCCTTGCAGTCGGCTGAAAATATCCGGCTTCATTTTTGCCTTGGTTGCGATGTCGTCCTGGCTGGTGGTCACCTCTGTGAACAGGGCTTTCAGCGTATCCGCTTTGCCGGTGCTGGCGAGCGAACCGGCCACCATTGCCGAAGCCTTGGGGTCTTGCGACAGCGCCGCGACTGCCAGCTTGCTGGCTTCTGGCGAAGATTGCAGCGCCTGAAGAATGGTGGTTGCCTGCGCCGCATTCAGATTTTTTAGCGACGACGAGGCGTCCATAAACGCCGGCAGGTTACTGCCAATAACCCGTACTGCTTGCATGCGATCCACATGACTCATGATCGCTTTGGTAACGGCAACGCGCTTATCTGCGGAATCGAGATCGCTTACTGCAGCCAGAATCGCTTTATGTGTGGCGGCTTGCCCGTTGGCGGCGTCTGCCGCAAACATGGCGCTGGCGGCGGCGGGGTATTTCGCGATACGCCCCATTACTTGCTTGGCGTTCTCCTCGTTGAAGAGGGTAGCCGTAGTGGTGCGCTGGCCTGATGTTAGCGGCAGGTCTTGCGCGGCGATGGCCTCTACCTGGCGTGCGGTATCGTGTGCCAGCAGCCCCGTGTGGCTGACCGTGCCGCCGAGATAGCGTTTGCTCTCCTGATCGCGCGCATAGAGAATGCCCGCTCGCAGGGCCTGAATATCGGCATTGGCTTTATCGGGGTTATCCGCGTTCCGCGCCTTGATACTCGTTTCCAACGCTTGCAGATCCTCGGGACGCAGCGCATAGAGTAGCTGCGATTGCAGGCTTCCCACCTCGAAGCCTTTAATTTTTTTCGAGCCGTCGGTCGCCAGCGATTTCAGATCTGCCTGGCGCAGGGTGACGATGTTTTGATTATCTGCGCTGGCGGCGAGGTTTTGCTGTAGTCGGTTAAACATGTCCGCTTCGCCACGCAGAATGCCCTGGCCTTGCCCTTTGCTGAAGGTGCGGGCCATCACGTCTTTAGAATAGCCACGTTTCTCGACCTCTTCCCGGGCGGTGGAGCGCCAGGTCCAGCTATGGTCGCCAAACTCGGCTGGCGTGTCCATATAGCGGCGGTCGCGGATGGCGAAGGCTTCCGCCAGCTTGGAGTTCGAGCCCGCGCGTTGCAGCAGGATGCGCGTCAGCTCTGGATCCCCCGCGATGACAGACATTGCGGCCGTATCCGCGCCTTTCTTGGCGGCGGCCTCTTTTCCCGGGCGCATCTCGCCCCGCTCGAAGGCATTAAAGTTATTTTTCGAGAGGTCGGTAGGGTGGTTCGGGTCGCGCGTGGAAACAAAACGATCCAGCGATTTTAGCTCAACACTCTGCTCTGGATAGTTTTTGTAGAAGGACATGCTTTCTACAAACTTTTCGGCGGCGGCTCTGCGTTGGTCGGCATTATCTAAATCGGCGGAGAGCGATGCTCCGACATATTCTTTGTCTTCGTAATAGGTGCGGAAGGCGCCGGGTTGCTGTTCTGCCAGCGTGGTGTAATAGGTCACCAGCTGTTCGCGCATCTGCTCTTTCGGTATCGATCGGATGGGCGACGCTTCCGGAAGATTGAGCGCATTCAGCCCTGTGATGCCTTTCTTCGCCGCCTCGGCTATGAGCATGCTGCGCATATACGCAATGCGCTCCGCAGGGTTCAGCTTTTCTACGGCTTCTTCGGAAAGCGGGTGGCTTACATCTGCCAGCACGCGGTAGTTCGAGATGCCTACCAGTGTCGAGCGATAGTTCAGCAGGTCGATGGAGTGCTGCGCGGCCTCTTTGGCGGCGTTGAGATTATTCTCATCCAAAGCAGCCTTATAGGCTTTCGCTGCAGCACTCAGTTGTGGTGTGATGCTGAGCTGGTCGACCATTGCCGCCATGCCGTAATTGTTGGTGCCATAAAGCGGCACGGGGGCGCTCGGCGTACCCCAGCTATATTCGTTATGCTCCTGACCGCCGGATTCGACATATTTCTGCGACAGGGTGACGGAGGGAATGCCTCCATGGGATGTATAGGAATGGTTATTTTCGTAGTGCGTGCCTTCCGCGCCGATGATGCTGCCAGTGCTTGAGAGGTTCACGCCCATGCCCGGCAGCAAGGTGGCATCGTAAACGCCAGCATCGCTAGGCGAGAAGGGGTTCCATTTTCCGCTGACGGGCCATTGGTTGGTGGCTTCTATGATTCGGTCGGGTGCCGTGTGTTGCGACGCGTACAGATTGTTGGATCCCTGGCGCTGCGATTGCGTCCACCCGGCGGGATCGGGAGTGCCTGTTTGAAACAGTGAAACCGCTAAGGGATGGCCCCACGGCGCGAAATACAGGGCTTTGGGAACAGCGTTGCCGAATAGGCTTAGGTAATCCCCCAAGTTTTGCGGATCAGGGCTGTTGGGGTTGCG
>CAZUOS010000011.1:0-12340 GCA_964621415.1 uncultured Azospirillum sp. | reverse complement strand
GATTTCGCTCATGCCATAGGCCTTGGCAATATCACTGAGGGCCATCAAAAATAATTCTTCAGATTCATCATCGTCACCCTCGAGATGGGCATTCAGGTAAGCGGCAGCCTCGGCGGGATTCTTAAGAGACTGCACTAATGACTGTTCATACTTCCTGGTTTTTTTTGCCATAAATCACCTCAAATAGTCTGCCCAATATTCTTGGGCCTTTCGGATGTCGCTAGATTGAGAGCTTTTGTCGCCGCCGCAGAGCTATTCACCTAGAGCCGGAGGCTTAAGCTGACCTCTTTTTGAACTCATCGCGAACAAGTTCGCGAACGCGGTCGGGGAGATTCATGGACTCTCTCAATTTTGAATTGAGAAGAGTTTGGTAGGGAATGCCTGTTCGCTCAGATTCCGCTACGAGCCATTGAACAATGTCGCCATCAAGTCGAATTGTTTTAGATATCTTCACGCTGGCTGCTCGCGGTTCGATAGGAGACCGAGATACTTGCTTCATTTTAGAAAGTTCATATTCCTTCTTCATATATTCTCCGTTCGTTTTTTGTAGGCAAACGTGCAGAAATGATCCGGATCCTTCCCTCAAAAAACTCAGAAAAAACAATTAAAAGCGTTCTTGGCCTTGAGGAGTTTCCTATGAGAATGAAGCGAGATTCGTTTGGATGAGCGTCAAGAAACTGCTTTGCTAGAGGATCGAAGAATACGGTTTGGGCTTCCCAGAAGTCGACACCGTGTTTCTGAATATTGAGAGCCTCTTTTCGGTCATCCCATTCAAAGATCACAGAGTTAGTATAACGCCATTGTAATTACAATAGCAATGGTTCATTTGTGAAGATAGGGCGGGGCACGCCTAGATCGCCGCAACGTCCGTGAACGACAATCTCCTATGCCCCCCAAGCGTCTTTTTGCAGCGAATCTTTCCTGCTTCCACCCAGCGGATCACAGTAGTAACGGTGACCCCCAGAATAGCCGCAGCCTCCTTGGTGCTAAGCCTGAAGTCATCGTTAAGAGGTTCTAGTTGAGGCCGTTTAAGCTCTGGGATGGGGTTCTGGTTCTGGATTAGCTTCAGCCCTTCGTCCTTTACCCGCTTTGCCATCTCTAAATACAGCTCCCCAATCTCCTGCGCCTTACGGATCTCATCGAATCGTTTAGTGAGGTGGATGCCAAACTCGGGGCTAGAGGCAGTGAGGTAGCCGTTAAGAACACGTATTTGGATAGGGTACTTGAGTGGGTCGAACGCTGAAGACATCAATATATTCCTTTAAAAACATAGTCTTAGACGGGTATTGCCAGGGGCAATAAACACGAAACCAACATAAACGTAACAAAACTAACTTATATAACAAAACTAATTTTAAACGGTCATTGAGTGCTCGCGTTTGCAAGAATGGTCTCCCTCGGGCCAGGTAAGATCGGTCGCGGGAGAGGAGCGCCACGAGAGAGTGTGTTTATTGTATAATCCAATAAATGCGTGTTAGAATTAGATCCATGCGGGTTAGAGACGCCTTGATGGCATTTGATCAGTTTCTCTTTGCAGAAGGCTTGGAGTTTGAGGCGGTGGTGATAGGCGCAGCGGCGCTAGTGATCATGGAAGTGGTTTCTAGGGAAACCATGGACGTAGATTTCCTAGACCCGAAAATCTCCCCGGCCATACTGGATGCGGCAGACCGATTTCGACGGGCTCGGCCGGAGTTCCGCCTCGATGCCCACTGGATCAATAACGGACCGGAAAGCCTCGTGCGGGATCTGCCCACGGAGTGGCGAGAGCGAACCCGACTCATCTTTCAGGGACAAGCACTCGTTCTTCATACGCTTTCACGGCACGATCTTTTGTGCACAAAACTATTCGCGTATTGCGATCGAGGAGACGACTTGGCGGACTGCGTGGCCTTGCAGCCCACCCCGGAAGAACTTCGTGCATGCGTCTCATGGGTCATAGCGCGCGACGCAAACCCACTGTGGCCAGAACACGTAGCGAGGCAGTTTAAAATTCTCTCAATGAGGTTGGGCCATGCAAACGCCTAGCAACACAAGCTTAGAGGCCAGGTTGTTTTCGATAGGGTTTCGTATTGGATTTGAAGGAGATGCGCTCTCCGGAACCCCGAAGCAGTGGCTGGCCCTCGCCGACATCGAACAAACACTACTTGAGGTGACAGCGCAGGCTCAAAAAGACTACCGCCTACTCTCAGTACTCATGACTTGGATTCAAATTCATGGTGAACAGGTGATTGTCGAGAAGCTCTTTAAGCGAGCAAAAAAACTGGATCCGCTCGCCGGGGCATACGCGCCAGAGATTCTTAATGGGATGGCGGTATGGGCGACCGTCTGCAAAATGGAGAAATGGAAAAAGTGCATCTCCGGTGACCCAAAGCACACCTATTTGATCGATGAGGAGATCACGCATTCCTTTGAGGCCTACTCCGGGCTGAAGCCGGAGTGGCTAAAGTATGGAGTCAAAGTTCCAGAGAAGATGATTCGGATTAGGGCGTCGGACGTACTGAGCCCACTGGAGCTGGCGTCCACCCATCATCAATACAGAAACAGACTCATTTATGGAGCATCCTGGCGCGCGGATATCATTACTGCGATTCAGGCGGGCTATCGGTCTCCGACAGAGATTGCGCGAAGCATTGGGTGCTCCTATGAACCCGCCTACCGGGTGTTAAAGGACTACTCGATCGCTGAACAGGCAATGTCGGTCCTGCCCGACGCTGCAGCCTAGATCCAACAGCAACAAAGAGCGCGTTAGCCTCCCCAATGCAACACTAGAGTGGCGCGCAAGGACAGGTGATCCGTTAGCCCAGGCATTACCACCTTTGCGAGCACATGCTTTTAAGCAAAGAATTCGAACCTTGGATCCAAGCTGTGGTTAATTGCCACAAAGCGAAAGCGCGCCATGCGATCAGAGAGCGAGGCGGCGTAGGGCTACCAATTTCGGCTCGCTTCGTTCTCTCGCGCGGCTTAAGGAATTCATGGAAAGCGGAAGGGGCTTTAGGTGCTTGCTTCGCGCCGGCTGGTCTTCGCTTTTTCCTGGGACCTCTGGCGGGTCCCCTCGGAAAAATCTCAGGCCGGCTAAGATGAGATCCCGAACCTTCGGGCACTCCTGACGTCGCGCCCGTGTAGGATTCGGAATCTCTGGTGGCCGCATTTCCAAGAATTCCTAGCCTTGCTCGCTCACTTGCTCGTGATCATAAAATCGGGGCCAAGGCTTCGCCTGTTTAAATGTGTAGTCTGGACACCAACCCCTAAGAGCCTTCGGCCCTTAGCGACTCAACACAGAGATCGCGTGGATCATACGCTCAATGAGAATTCAGAAGACGAACAGATTGCGAAAAGGAAAGGCACATGTAAGGTTCATTTGAGAGAGGGGAGCCATGAATCACGCATCTAGATCAGAAGACTTCACAAGCAGACTCGCGTCAGCAGAAAAGGTAGGTAAGGCAGAGGAGTCGTACAGGTTTCTTAGGGCGCATGAGCAGGAGATTCTGGCGGCTCGTAAGCGAGGCGTGACCCTGAAGGAGATCGCGAAGCTGGCAGCCGAGTCTGGTACCAAGGTGAGCATGTTTGTTTTGCGTCAATTTCTCTCAAGCGCAAGGCCGGCCAGGGAATCGTTCGTCTCCAGAGTTAGAACCCCTGTGAACATCGGCAACGCAAAGCCAGGCTTTCGGGTGGCGCGCGATGAAGACCTCTAGGCAAGAAACAGATGGGGATCTGTTTTCGGAGCTACTTTCGAAGGCTCAGGCGAACCGATCTAGACCCATCTCTAAGGAAATGGCCTTCCTGAGAGAAAGAAAGGATGCCATTGGGCGAGCCAGGAGGCAGGGTCTTTCCATGCAAGGCATCATCGATGCCGCGAAGCAAGTAGGCGTGAAGCTCACGCATCATCATGTGAAGCGTTTTGTGCATGAGGAGTTAGGGGAGGCGGCAAAAGCACGCGCTAAGAGGTGCACCAATCGAATCACTAAGAACTTCGCTAACTCAGCTAAGCTCTCCAGAGAGCACCAAGTGACACTCGAAGAAGCGATCGCGGAGGCGAAGAGAAGAAAATAGATTCAGACTATGCCGCCTCGACAGTGACCTTAAGATGAAGATCTGCTTTATTGAGTTGGTCTTGGATGGCAAGGGCTACGAGCACTTCTTTTGGATAGCCTAATGTGTCCGCAAAGAGAGCCGCCCGCTCTGCGCTCACGAGTCTTCTGCCTTTTTCTATGTCACAGAGGTGAGCCTTGGAGATGCCTATTTTTTTTGCGAGCACGACCTGAGTCACTTCATCTGCCACTCGAAGAGATTCAATCAGTTTTCCAAAAGTTAAAGTAGATCCGCGCACACCCTGCAAAAAGCGGATAGCTTTAGACGGTTTAGTATTCATGCTTATGAACCTCCTCGACACGAACGAATTCGACCAAATCTGCACTTAAAACCCTGTAGATAGCTCGGTATGCCCTACTTAATCTGATTGAGCGCTGCCCTTTTCTTTGGCCACGCAGTGGTTCATCGTGAAACCCTTTAATTTTCATAACCTCTTGAAGTCCGTGGCTTTCGACAAGTCTGACCCAAAAATCGAATTTATCCAAAATGTGAGCCGGAACTTTTCTTAAGTCTTTTTCCGCTTGTTTGCTGAGCTCGACCAGGTAGATTGCCACTTAGTTGCATAGTACCCACTATCGGGGTACTATGCAAGACCCGAAATTTAACGAATCTGTGCGAGCCCTATGGCTCTACTTGAGCCTTCTCTAGGATGGAGTCGAAGATCCTGCCGAGAACACCCACCCTTCCGGAAAGGAATACCGGAGAAAACTCAAAGTGCTCAAAACTAAGCCCATCCTGACTTACCCAGTGCGCCGGATCGAAGCAGGACCCCTCCTCAGGACCAAAGTAGGAGGTGGTTCTTCCACCTCCGTGGGTTTGGCTGATGTCGGTGGTGGTGTACTGCCAGCGTGTTTGGCCGCATTTTCTCACTTCGTGGCGTGTGAGGTTGTTTCGCATGTACACAGTAGGCCAATTTTCTTGTTTCACGTTCTCAGTGTTCCAAATGGGCTCTCCTCCTCGCTCACCACAGTTGCGATCGTCGGAACCGGCCTTTGGAATCTTCACGTAGATCACTCTTCCTGAGGCATCGGTGGTGTGGGCGAAGTTTTTAAGTTTGCACTCGGTAGCAACACCTGCACGAGACTCAAATTTAAAGTAGAGATTTTCGATGAGATTTCCTGGCCACTCACCTCGATCTAAAGCAAAAGATCTGAGCTCTGGCGTGGGGTTGGAGTGCCGGATTTTTACGCTCTCATTCATGATGTAGCGATCACATGCGATGTTCCATTGCTCACAAATGAACTTAGGTCTTCTGCACTCTTCCACTGCAGGAGGAGCCAGAGCGTAGCCTGGGAAGCTCATACCAGGGAGCTTGCAGGGAAGCTGCTCTCTCCTAGTGTACCCGCTAGGGGTTTTAGATTCTACTTGGCACTCCATGCGACCTAAATCTTCGATGTACTGACACTTGTGCTTGATGTCGTAGATACGCTCCTCTTTGTAGTAGGGGCACGAATAAGAGACATCTTCTGGAGCGCAGGTGTAGTCGTAGTCTTCGAAGGTGGGTGGAATGAGTTTTCCATCTGGACCCACGGTAGCTTCAGCAGGAGAGCCGTCTGGGTTTCTGCGTTGTCTCATGGTTGTTTTCCACTTGAGGCACGTTTGCTGGCTTCCTGAGATGCAAGAGAGGCGCTGAAAGCGAGCCGGAGTAGCATCCCTTGGGAGTGTTTCGTCGATGGCTTCCCCTAGGAATATTTCTCGTCCAGTAATGGGTTCTGAGACAAATCTAGCGCGTGTGAGTTCTTGAGCCGAACCAATTTCTATTCTCAGCGTGGCTCCAGGAAATGCCTTAGTCCCGAATGAACCCAACACTTCGTAAGGGTCTGTGCGGCGAAGAATCGCTCTAGTTGCCGTAATGCAGTACTGAGTTACTCCTTGAACGGTGGCTTCTTTTTTTTCTCCTCCCAGGTAGCAGTCGTCTTTTCTTCGGAAGGGATCGCCACAATCAAAATAGTATTTTCCACAGACGTTCACGAGCTCTGTGGCGCTTAGTTTTGTCCATGCACTGGGTCTAGACCCCCTGAGAAAATCCTCTAACGAGGGGTTAGAAACAAACTCTACAGCCGCAACCTGTGGGCCGAAACCGGCATTAGCATGAACTTGGATAGGGAGCGTGAGGCGTTCTTGATGCACCCATCGAAGTGTTCGGATATCCTTCGCGCCGCCTAAGATATCCGAATGAACGGTACGACAGATGCCTTTGTCGCAGGTCTTAGGTGGAGAGAGTACGGAGTCTGAAATCCTGCGCGCGAACTCTTCATAGTTCTGTGGGAAGCTGGGGCTAGGGTCGATCTCTCTCATGAGATTTAGGGCTAGGGCGTCCTGTGCTTCCTCTACCTCGTGAAGTGCTACCTCTCTTACTTGAGAGTTTCGCTTTCTAAGCGCAGCTACAAACTCCCTGCTCCAGATTTCAGGCTGAATCGTTAGCTCTTGGATCTCCTTTGGCAGTGAGAGCTCATACTTTAGGCTAATGGAAATAGATCCAACGTCGGGGCTTTTTGCGGAGCGCTCTAAGATCCCAGAAACCACGGACCTCACTCCACGGAAGTTCACCCTAAAAAACTGATTAATGGGGCAGAGTCCGCCATGGATGGCCATCGTCTCGCCTGCAAGCACCATGTCGCCAAACTGGAGAGTAATGGTTTCTGGGCATGCGGTGAGTGTAGTGAGGAGTCTTGGCGCTACCGCGCGCTCTAGCGCTGCTACGTCCTTAATGAGTTCTGAAT
The DNA here is from genome assembly GCA_964621415.1 of uncultured Azospirillum sp. Taxonomy (GTDB): domain Bacteria; phylum Pseudomonadota; class Alphaproteobacteria; order Rickettsiales; family UBA3002; genus QFOX01. The sequence continues at coordinate 5,528 of CAZUOS010000011.1, read as the reverse complement.
CGGATAGCTGCGCTACTTCAGGCTTTGCGGCTCCAGATCCCAGAATAGGAAGATACTTCGATCTGCCGTCGATGAGCGCTACTGGCACAGAAAGATCATAGAGACGCTCGCCGCTTGGGTCTGTGACTGAGGTCTCTGAGACAAAGATCTTTCCCTGAGCGGCAGTAGGCGCAATATAGAGCCTTGGAACAATGAAGGCTTTGTCCTCCAGTTCCTTCATTCGATGAATCTCAATGAGCTGAAACCCCGAGGACTCCGGAACAACAAATGGAGATCCTTCGGTCACACGAAAAAAACGCTGAATTTGAGAGAGCTTCTCTGCTTTTAAGGAACGTTTGGTGAGCAGCACTCCTGGTCGCACTTGGCTTGAGCTCACCTCCCAATCCCACTCTTCAATACGAGGAAGTCCGTCTTCTACGGTGTTGCGAGCCCCTGCCGCGGGAGCTGCGTCCTTCTTAAAAGCACAACCACTGAGTGCAACCAACGAAAAACAAACCCATACCCAGCACAAGCCATTAGGAACGCGCACGATACTCTCTCCCCTCAAGAAAACTTCAAAAACCATGAGGTTTTGTGCTGAATTTCCGTGCACTCCCCCGCTCACTTCGTGTGAAGCAAAAAGTCTGTCGGCGCGAGCGGTTTGCTGTCAACTAAAAGATCGATAGCAAAATAATATTGTTTTATTTTAATATTTATATGATCATTTTTTAGTAAAAGAATTCGTAATTTAAACAATCACAAAACCAGGGGGATTAAATGCGCGCTCTATCTAATTCTTTCGGTCTTCGGTCTGTTGATTTCCGAACTGCTCTAAATGTTTCTCCGGCTACGTTCTCAGAGCTTTTAAAGAAAAATGGGGTTTACTCAGAAAAAGATCCTCCCAAAAAGGGGGCCTCTAAAGTGATTCAACCAAACGAAGCGCGCGGGATCTTTGAGAAGCGAGGCTTTTCCTATCCTAAAACAGCGAGAGTACTATCCTTCATGATGTGCAAGGGGGGCGTCGGGAAAACCACTTCCGCGCTCTATCTGGCCCAAAGACTATCTACATATGGCGCGAAGGTTCTCGTTATTGATGCGGACAGCCAGGGCAATCTAACGTCTGCTTTAGCTTTAGATCGTTTCAAGTTTGAGGTCGATGAATCAACGCCAATACTTGTCGATGTTCTAACTGGTGCCGCCACCATTGAAGAAGCGATCGTTGCAGTTACCCCAACCTTTCATATTATCCCTTCAAATCCCCTTAATGCGACTTTAGAGGGTAAGATTCGAGAAGCATTCAAGAATCCTTCTCTGCCGATAAAACGAGCCATAGAACCATTACTATCTCGTTATGAATTCATTATTTTTGACTGCGCTCCAGCTTTAAATCTCACTAATACAGCGATCATCAGCGCCTCCCATCAGGTTATTCTCCCAGTCTCGCCTGATAAATTTTCGCAGCTTGGTCTAAATCAGACACTGAAAGAGATAGACCAAATTGAAAAAGATTTTAATGTTTCCCTAGATAAAAAGATCATTTTTACTAAATTTGATGCCAGAGAATTCACATCTCTTAAGTATTTGGCTGATATCGCTAACGAGCACAGCGATAAGAGATTTCAGACGGCTATTCGAACATGTGCCGATGTAAAGAACGCCATCACAAAAAGAGAAGACCTATTTTCAATGAAGAAGTCCGCCGCCAGGGCTGACTATGATGCCTTTGCGAAGGAAATTCTCGGACTAGATCGCGCGTTTAAAGCTCAGGTTTAAATCTCTAGTTCACCAGGGGCGGTTAAAGATGGCAGACATCAACGCATTACTTAAAGCCGGCGAGAAAAAACTAAAGAAACTTGGGCAAACCGAGCCTCAAGTATTTAATGAGGAACTTCAAATCCCTCAAAAAAGAAAAACAATTGAAAGAAAGGGGGCTACGCGCCCGTGGCAAGAGAATCTGCCTCAGTATCAAATCTTCGAGACCAATGCCGAGACCGGTAGCAACCAAGCAGTAGTACAAGTTGAAACCGAGGACAAAGTGGAGACAAACCGAGGACAAAGTGGAGACAAACTAGAGACAATATCGAGGACAAAGTGGAGACAAACTGAGGACAAAGTGGAGACATCAAAAGCTCATTTTGTCGAAACTGAGGACAAACTAGAGACCAAACTGAGGACACAACTGAGGACAAAGTGGAGACAAACTGAGGACAAAGTGGAGACAAATCCGAGTATTTATAGTCTTGTAGGGCTCCAGAAGCGGCTTCTGTTTTTCTTTTACGAATCGTGCCAACGCAACAGAAGTCATTTAACTGAAAAACTCCCGGCGACTTCAATAGCGTCTGCAGTAAATTCGACCATTTTTTCGGTAAAAAAATCGATTCAACGTCTCGAACAGCGCCATTTAATACATCGTCACGCTTTCAAGAACGGGCGTTCTGGATGGACTATTTTTGAATTGCCAGATCTTGTCTTTCGAGAGCTATTGCAAATAGCAACTGGAGACAAACTGGAGACAAACTGGAGACAAACTGGAGACAAACTGGAGACCAAACTAGGGACAGAACCGAGGACAACCCCTCCCTGTAGTAGTAGTAGTATTCCTGTATCTAACAAAACTACTACTACGGAGCTCGATAGTCCGAGTATTTCTATCAACATTCCAGAACTCCTGTCTCATCGCGTAAGCGAGGCTCAGCTCCGGCAGCTGGTTGAGTCGGACAGGATCTCGCTCACAGATCTCGAGGAGAGTCTCGAGGCATTTGCGTATGATCTTGCAAACGGGAAGTTGAGCTCAAAAATTGGAAACCCTATCGGCGCGCTCTTAAGCACTCTGCAAAAAGGATCGCGGTGGTACTCTCCTGGCTATCGAAATGAGATCGATAAGCTGATTGCAGAGAACCAGGCACGCATCGAGAAAGCACAGCAGGCACATCAAGCTCTCCAGGAATCTCAAGACGAGCTTTTGTTTCTGGAATTTTTGAGCAACCATCCCGAGAAAGCTGAAAGCCTCAAGCCCGCCATGCTCACGAGATTCGAACCCGGCAGTGGGGGGTACATTGCATGGCGCCGGGCAGTCCTTGATTTTATGCGTAGCAGCGAAATTGATTCTAAAGCCTCCGAAGAGCGGGTGAATAGGGGAGCCTAGGTAGACAGAGTTAACGCGGTGCTCGTTTGACCGTATGGCGTAATAGAGCATCACAAGGAGCTGATCATTGCCGCGTTAGCGCCCCTTGAGCTGTAGATCCAGAAAGTTTAATAACGCTAGGCGTTGTATTTTATTACTATTTCTAGTATGTTACTAGTTTTAGTATGAACATTCTGGTGATGAAATAGTGTGGCGCGTTAAAATTGAGATCGAGGCAAGTCGCGTGTTCAGTGGAAAAGCTCTTTCGACAGAAGACCGGTTGGTCATTCATCGCTGGGCTGTTGAGGTCGCAAATCATGGTCCGAATATTTTACAGAAAAGACCCGATATCTGGGCTGACCACGCACTTACAGGAAAGTGGTTTGGGTACAGGGCTTCGAGTTTTAGTTATCGAGGACGGATTATTTACCGCGTCGAAAATGATGTGGTGACCGTTGTGGTGGTGAGAATTTCACCGGATCACGACTACAGAAAGTGAAGGAAATCTAAGATGCCTAGAGACTTTTTTAAAATATCTAAATCAAGCAGTACTGCTGGGTCCATTATCCGAGCCTTCAGAAAAAATTTCCAAGTAACACTGAAAGAGCTCTCTAAACTCACCGGAATTCCAGAATCCAACCTAAGCGCCATAGAAAACGAAAGATTGGATATCGGAGTAAGACGCGCGTCCCTAATAGCGGCAGCCTTTGGGCTTTCTCCTGAGGCTCTACTCTTTCCAAATGGAAGTAGTCGATACGAAAAAGAAGCAACCAAAATTCGGAAGGCTGCAAGCAAGTTGATTGCCACAAAGCGAAAGCGCGCCATGCGCTCTGAGAGTGAGGCCGCGTAGATTCACCCAACGCGGCTTGCGGCGCGTTAGAGCTGTTCCGTTGGATTGCGCGGCGCTCGCTCCGAGGCTCTTGCGTCCCGTTGAGACAGAGCTGAACAGCTATTGTGGTCGATGCGGCGCTGCCTGGTCCTCGAGTTTTCCTGGGACTGCTGGCGCGTCCCTGTCGGAAAACTCTCAGGGCAGCGAGTACGCGGCGTAGGCTTTCAGCCCTCCGCCGCTCGAGGCAGCTTCTGTCTCAACGGGACGCAAGAGCCTCTCTGCTCGCTAGACCTTGAAAGGCAAAAGCCGGGAGCCAAATCCGGTGTCTAAAAGCAGTGCGGGGACACCAACCCCTAAGCGCCTTCGGCACTTAGCGACTCAACAAAGAGATCGCGTAGATCATACGCTCAGTGAGAATTCAGAAGACGAACAGATTGCGAAAAGGAAAGGCACATGTAAGGTTCATTTGAGAGAGGGGAGCCATGAATCACGCATCTAGATCAGAAGACTTCACAAGCAGACTCGCGTCAGCAGAAAAGGTAGGTAAGGCAGAGGAGTCGTACAGGTTTCTTAGGGCGCATGAGCAGGAGATTCTGGCGGCTCGTAAGCGAGGCGTGACCCTGAAGGAGATCGCGAAGCTGGCAGCCGAGTCTGGTACCAAGGTGAGCATGTTTGTTTTGCGTCAATTTCTCTCAAGCGCAAGGCCGGCCAGGGAATCGTTCGTCTCCAGAGTTGGAACCTCTGTGAACATCGGCAATGCAAAGCCAGGCTTTCGGGTGGCGCGCGATGAAGACCTCTGAAGCCTCTGGAGAGAAAGATAGATTCTCCGAGCTCCTCCTAAATGCCCAGGCTGAAAGGACCCGGCAGATCTCTAAGGAGATGGCTTTTCTCATGAACAGAAAAGCCGCTATCTCCCGGGCAAGAAAACAAGGACTTTCGATGCAAAGCATTATCGACGCTGCGAAGCAAGTGGGCGTGACGCTCACGCATCATCATGTGAAGCGCTTTGTGCACGAGGAGTTGGGTGAACCCGCTAAGCGCAGAGCTAAGAGAATTACTAAGAAAAACGCTAAGCATACTCATCTTGGTGTTGCCAGCGGACTCAGGGAACACCAGGTGACTCTTGAGGAGGCAATTGCCGAGGCGAAGAAACGAGCCAGATAGTCGCGCCAATCCCCTTTGCGACGCTTGCTTATGATGACGCCATGCGGTATTTTGAGGCGGTGACAATAGAGAACCTTGTTGACGCTCTATATGCACTCGCTAGTGCGGCTGTTGTTTTGCTCGCTCTCCAACAATTGCTTGGGGATATGGTGCGCTTCGTTGTTCCTGTTTCTCTGGCGGGGCCGCCCTTGATCCTCTTCAGGATGCTCTATTGGTCGCAGATCGAAGCCGCAATTGGCTCGGTGGTGTTGAGCGCTGCTCTTTGGCTCTTTCTGTCGCTTGGGGTGATGCTCGCAATCAGTTCGCGGCTCTATGTCCTCGATGAGAAGAAGCGACTCATTGACGCTCTCAGGTGGGCGCATGGCGAACTTCAATCGGAGGCCGGCCCAAAGAATCCTGAGTGATTTCGGTGGGATTGAGGCGGTTTAGCCT
>CAZUOS010000010.1:8490-12454 GCA_964621415.1 uncultured Azospirillum sp. | reverse complement strand
ATGTGCCGGCACCTCCAGCAGCATTGGCAACAACAAACGCTGCCATACTGCTATTATTAAGTGCAGCGTTATAAGGAATCGAAAGTAAATCATTCACGCCATCAAAGCTCATGACCCCCAGCCCATTCATGCCATTGCTGACCCACAGGGGCATATTCGCCGCCGTGGCTTGGGTGGCGTTGTTGGCCTGGCCGGATTTATCGGTGAGTTGGGAGACATAGCCCTGATAGATGGCGCTGCCGGCATAGCTGGCGGTGAGGGTGCTGCTGAGGGTGATGGTGGTGCCGCTGATGGCGCTGATCGTGTAAGTATCCGCGCCGACCGTGCTCGCCGCCGTCACCGCCCCTGCGCCCCCCAGGCGAATGCGCGCCCCAACGGTAAGCCCCGTGTTCGCCGAAACCGTGATCGTGTTCGCCCCGCTCGTCCCCGTCGCCGTGGTGCCCAGGCTGTTATAGGTGAGGTTCACGTTCGCCGTGTCGCTCGCATCCAGCCACAGTTTCAGGTTCGCCGCAAGGTTGATGGTCGTGCCATCGCTACTCACAAACGCCGGGTCCACATTGCCATAAATCGTGATGTCCGTCGGGTCGAGGAAGTAGGTGCCCCGGTTGCCCGAACTGCTGGTGAGGTCTACAGTCCCCCCCGCATCCAGATGCCCATGGCCCGAAGTCTCCACAAACCCGCCTTGCCCCTCGCGCCGCTGCCCCACCGGCAACGCCACGTCATTCATCGCGTGCCAGGTGAAGGGGTCTACCGGCAGGCCGCCCAGCGCCCGCGCATACACGTTGCCATAGAACTGCGTCGTGCCGTCGCTCCAGAAAATCGTCCGTCCCGCATCCCCGGCATAGAGCGCGTCGTTCACCACCAGCACGTCGGGGGCGACGTAAAGCTCCTGCGCCGTCGGCGTGATGCCGCGCCCGAGATAATCTCCACCGATCTGGATATCGCCCCCGGCCGCACCCACCCGCATATCCGAGAGGTTGCCCCCCGCCGTGGTGTTGGCCTTGCCCTCATAGCCCGACGCGTCGATCACCGTGCCAGCGAGCAACGCCACATGGTCGCCCGTTACGGTGATGGTGCCGCCCATTTCGCCAGGGTTGCGGCCCGAGACATCGAGCACCGCATGTTCGACAATCACCGTGCTCGCGCCCGTCTTCTTGCCTTTGTTCGCCGCTACGTTGCCCGCAACCGCGTTCACCCCTTCGGCGCTGATGACAATCTTGCCCCGATGCACGCCCACGCTCGGCGCGCTCAGCTCGCCCGAGACATGCACCAGGCTGTTCACCACATGCGCACCCGCCGCCGCCGTCATCGCGATCGTCCCGCCCTCGGCACTGATGCGCCCGGTGTTCTCCACCAGCTGGCTCGTCACCGCGTCGCTTACCGCCACGTTGATCAGCCCGTCGCCATAGAGATCCACCGTCGCCGTGTCGCCACTCGCCAGATGCACGCGCCCCAGCCGCGCCGTGATAACGCCCGAGTTCAGCACGTTCGGCGCCACGAGGCCGACCAGCCCCGCCTCCCGCGCCGTGATCACTCCGCGGTTCTCGACCACCGCATCCGCCCGTCCGGGGATGCTGAGGTTGAACTGCCCCGCCATAAAATCGGTGTTGGTCATGTCGGCAGAGCTGGCCACCAGCCCGCCCACATCCACGCGGGCGCCCGCGCCAAACAGCACGCCGTTCTGGTTCAGAATGAAGAGATTGCCGTTCGCCGTGAGGTTGCCGTTGATGACGCTCGGCCCGCTGCTATGCACGCGGTTCAGCGTCACCGACGCCGCATCCGGCTGGTGGAAGGCCGTCGTCTCGCCCGCGCCGATGTCGAACCCGGCCCAGTCGATGATGGCCTTCGGCGTGGTTTGCGTCACCGTCAGCACGCTGCCCGAACTGCCGATGCTCGCCGCACCGCCATTCACCACCCCGCCGGTCGGATTCGCGGACGCAGCGATCGGCAGCGCGAGCAGGCTCGCACTGAGATACGTCGTCCAATACCAGCGTTCGCGGATCTGGCGCATACGGGGTCATTCTACCAAAAAAATACGGTTCAGGATAGAACAACCCACCATTTTCCCGAAATATCTTGTTCAGATTCCATCACATTTTAGTATTTTTTTAGCTTACGGTGCACCGCCGCAACGCTCCCCAGAAACGCACTGGCTCAATAGGCGCTGGAACAGGCGCCCAAAGCGATGGCAACGGCGCGCCAAGAATATTCAGAAATATTAAGGATATCATAAGGATAAAAATCAGCGCGGCGACAGCGGCACCAGCGCGGCCGCGACGGGGCGGCCCTCGGCGAGGAGGATGTTGTAAGTACGGCAGGCCGCGTCGGTGCGCATCGCCTCGCAACGGATGCCGAGGGCGGATAACGCCTCGCGCATCGCTCGCTCGGGCAGGCGGGTGACGGCTCCGGTGCCGAGGATTAAGAACTCCACAGAACTCCCCGTCAGCAGCGTCAGCAGGGTCGAGGCGGTGCCATCCCACACTTGCGTAACCGTCGGAAAAATAACGACCGGTGTGGTATATTCCACGCCCGCCACGTGAAACCCCACGTCCGAATAGCGGTCGACGCGTTGACTGGCAGCGGCAAGCGGAGGGAGAATATCCTGCATAGGCGGCGATTAGCGGGTTTCGCTGCTCAGGGCAATGAAATTGCTTGCAGCGGCACGCATTTCACGTTAGGAAATGCCTCGAATTGAGCAGATGAAATGCTCGTGCGGCGTGTGGCCGCGGGTGCCAATGTGCCCCAACCCCAAACATAAGGTAGCCTGAACCCCGATGGCCTCCCCGTTACAACCCGTGCGCGGCACGCATGATTTGCTGCCGGACAGCTACGCCTCCCACGCCCATGTGATTGCATTGGCGGCGGCGGCGGCGCGCCTTTATGGTTTCCACCGGATGGACACGCCGATCTTCGAGTTTTCCGAGGTGTTTCACCGCGCGGTGGGCGAGACGAGCGATATCGTATCGAAAGAGACCTATAGTTTCACCGATCGCGGGGGCGAAAGCATCACCCTGCGGCCTGAGTTTACCGCCGCCATTGTGCGCAGTTTCTTAAGCAATGGCTTGCAGCAACAGCTTCCCTTCAAGGCGTTTTATGCGGGGCCAGCGTTCCGCTATGAGCGGCCGCAGAAAGGCCGTCAACGCCAGTTCCACCAGATCGGGGCGGAACTGCTGGGCGCGGCCGAACCGATGGCGGATGTCGAGCTGATCGCGCTTGGGATGCACACACTTCGTGTGCTTGGCTTAAGTGATTCGGTCACACTCGAAATCAACTCGCTGGGCGATGCGGCAAGTCGGGCAGCATACCGCGAAGCGCTGGTGCAGTATCTGTCGCAGCATGAAGCCAAACTTTCGGAAGATAGCCGCGTACGGCTCGTAAAAAATCCCTTACGTATTCTTGATTCCAAGGATGCAGGTGACCGCGAAGTGATTGCGGGTGCACCGCTTCTGCGGGAATACTTCAACGAACATGCGGCGCAGCATTTTGCGCGTGTGAAGGCTGGTCTCGACGCCCTCGGCATTGCCTATCAAGTGAGCGACAAGCTGGTGCGCGGGCTCGATTATTACAGCCACACCGTGTTCGAAATCACTACCGACAAACTCGGCGCACAAGGCACGGTGCTCGCTGGTGGGCGTTATGATGGCCTCGTCAAACTGATGGGTGGGCCGGAAGTGCCAGGCATCGGCTTTGCAGCAGGCGTGGAGCGGCTGGTGGCGCTGAGGGCCGAGGAAAATGCGGCAACCTTGCCGAGGCCCGTCGCCGCGATCATCCCCATGGGGGATGCGGCCGAGATGGAAGCCTGGAAGCTGGCGCAGGCCTTGCGCGAAGCGGGTATCGCCACAGAGATTGCGTATAAAGGCAACGCCAAAAAACGCTTCGAGCGCGCCAACAAAGTGGCCGCGAAATTCGCGGTGATTATTGGCGAGGATGAGCTGAAAAACGGCACCGTGACACTGAAAAATCT
>CAZUOS010000010.1:5800-8390 GCA_964621415.1 uncultured Azospirillum sp. | reverse complement strand
GATAAAAAAATCGATGCGCTGGTGAAGCGCCACAAGGAATTGAACGAGCTGATCTCGGCGCCGGATAAGCTGAAAGGCGGCGAGTTTGCCAAATACTCGAAGGAGTATTCGGACCTGACGCCGATTGTCGAGACCGCGCTGGCGCTGCGTCAGGCGAGTCAGGAACTTGAGGACGCGAAGGCCCTCATCAACGGGCGCGACGCCGATATGCGCGAGCTAGCGCTCGAGGAAAAAGCCACGCTCGACGTGCTGATTCCGAAGCTCACGGAAGATTTGCAAATCGCCCTGCTGCCGAAGGATGAGGCGGATGCGAAGAACGCCATCCTTGAGGTGCGCGCGGGCACCGGGGGCGACGAAGCGGCGTTGTTCGCGGCCGATTTATTCCGCATGTATCAACGCTTTTCGGAGCTGCAAGGCTGGCGCTTTGAGGTGCTCGAAGTGAGCGATTCGACGCTCGGCGGCTATAAGGAAGCGAGCGCCAGCATCAGCGGCAAAAACGTGTTCCAGAAGCTGAAGTTTGAATCCGGCGTGCACCGCGTGCAGCGTGTGCCCGCAACCGAAACCCAAGGGCGGATTCACACCAGTGCCGCCACCGTTGCTGTGCTGCCCGAGGCGGAAGAGGTTGATATCCAGATCAACGAAAATGACCTGCGGATTGATGTGTTCCGTAGCTCCGGCCCCGGTGGGCAATCGGTGAACACCACCGATTCGGCCGTGCGCGTGGTGCATGTGCCCACCGGCGTGACGGTGCAATGTCAGGACGAAAAATCGCAGCATAAAAACAAAGCCAAAGCGCTGAAAATCTTACGCGCACGGCTTTACGAAGCTGAGTATCAGAAGCGCGAGGCGGAACGTTCGGCCAGCCGTAAAGGGCAAGTGGGTTCGGGGGATCGCTCGGAGCGCATCCGCACCTATAACTTCCCGCAAGGGCGCGTGACGGATCACCGCATCAACATGACGCAATATAACCTCGATACGGTGATGGATGGTGCCGGACTCGGCGCCTTCTGCGATGCGCTCATCAAGGAAGACCAGGCCGCGAAGTTGGCGGAGGTGAAGGAGTGATGAGAGGTCAGAGATCAGAGGTCAGAGGTCAGGGAGCGGTTGCCAGCATTGCGGAGCAGCTAACGGCTGCACGCGCACAGCTGGCGCCCATCGCGCGCGAGCAAGCGGGCCTCGAGGCACGGCTGCTTGCGGCCCGCGCCTGGGGGATGACGCCGGAGGCGCTGGTGCTGTTGGGCCATGAAACGCGCGAGGCAGCGCCGCTTGCGGCACTGGTGGCGCGTCGCCTCACGGCCGAGCCGGTGGCGCAGATTCTGGGCACGCGCGATTTCTGGAAAGCGCAGTTTGAAGTATCGCGCGATGTGCTCACCCCGCGTCCGGATAGCGAAACGCTGATCGAGACCTTGCTGCGCCTGCGCCCGGATAGGCACGCTTCCTATCGTATGCTCGATCTCGGCACCGGCTCGGGTTGCTTGCTGCTTTCGGCACTGGCAGAATATTCAAACGCGCACGGGGTGGGAGTCGATCAATCGAACGCGGCGCTGGCGATTGCCACTCGCAATGCGGCGGCGCAGCAATTGTCTTCGCGGGTGCAATATGTGCGCAGCAACTGGTGCAGCAATGTCAGCGGTAAGTTCGATATTGTTCTGGCCAATCCGCCTTATATCCCGACCGCTGAAATCGCCACGCTCGATGCCGATGTACGCACGTTCGAGCCGCACGCCGCGCTGGATGGTGGCGCGGATGGGCTGGATGCCTATCGCAGCATTTTGCACACGCTCATGCCGCATGTGGCGGCGGGCAGCCTGCTTTTGTTCGAGGTGGGCATGGGCCAGGCCGAGGATGTGGCAGCGCTCGGCGCGCGAGCCGGATGGCAGCTACAGGAAATAGTCCATGATTTGGCGGGGATTGCGCGCGTGGTGGCGCTCACGTTCCCTGCTTCACGAAACAACGATATAAAGGAGTAGACCCATGAACATGATGCGCAATAAAAATCGGAATAACGGGGGCAACCGTCAGCGCGGAGGCCGGCGCTACAACAATAACGGTGGCGGCGGCAATAACCGCCCGAACGAGGGGCAGAACCTGCAGCGGCAGAAGCACCACGCCACGCAAATGCGCGAGAAATATAACAACCTGCTGCGCGATGCACAGAACAATGGCGACCGCGTGGATGTGGAATATTACCTGCAGCATATCGACCATTACAACCGCGTGCTGGCGGATATCGCAGTGATTGAGGCTGAGCGCTATGCGCAATACCGCGAAGCGACGGGCCAGACGAGCGAAGACGAAGGCACCGAAGGGAGCGAAGGTGAAGCAAACGCAGAAGGCGACACCGGCGAAGCGCGCCCCCCGCGCGAGGGACGCGACCGCAGAGATCGCGGCGATCGCGGCGATCGCAACGAACATGGAGACCGTGGCGACCATCGTCGGGGGAACCGCTTCCAGCGCCAACCGCGCCGCAACCTAGCGCCCGAAGGCACCGCAGAAGGGCAAGCCCCCGCCGAAGCACCGAGCCAAGCGGCCCCGACGGAATCCAACGGCGAGATTCCGCTGCCGGGTTCGATCCTGCCACCGATTTAAC
>CAZUOS010000010.1:0-5700 GCA_964621415.1 uncultured Azospirillum sp. | reverse complement strand
CGAACAAACCCCGCGGAGGAACCCATGAACCCACGTCTGACGATTGCGATTGCTGGCGCCAGTGGCCGTATGGGCCTGGCGCTGGTGCGAGCACTTTCCACCCACCCGACGCTGGAGCTGACGGCAGCTGGCATCCGCGCGGGCACGGCCGCCATGGCGCGTTCGCATTTCGAGAATGCAGGCCTCAGTTTTGCGGCGGAATTGATGGTGGAGCAACCGGCGGAGTTGTTCGCCCGTGCCGAAGCGGTGATTGATTTCACCACGCCAGACAACACGGTGGGGCTTGCAGGCCTCGCGGCACTCGATCGACGCATCCTGATTTCTGGCACCACGGGCTTGAGCCCGCTGCAGAAGGAAGCGCTGATTCGTGCGGGGGAATCGACGCGGGTGGTGTGGTCAGCGAATATGTCGGTCGGGGTGAATCTGCTCATGGCGCTGGTCGAGCAGGCGGCGGCGAAGCTGGGGCCCGAGACGGATATCGAAATCCTCGAGATGCATCACCGGCAGAAGGTGGACGCGCCTTCCGGAACCGCGCTGGCGCTGGGGGAAGCGGCGGCACGCGGTCGCGGCGTTGATCTCGCGGATGTTTCCGTGCGCTCGCGCGATGGGCATACGGGCGCGCGGCGCGCTGGCGATATCGGCTTTGCGACGCTGCGTGGGGGTGATGTCATCGGCGATCATACGGTGATGTTTGCAAGCCTCGGCGAGCGGATCGAGCTGTCGCACAAAGCCTCCACTCGCGATATTTTTGCGCGCGGCGCGCTGGTCGCGGCCGAATGGGCTGCCGCGAAACCGAATGGGTTTTATACCATGCGGGATGTAGTGCAGTAGGTAGGAGTGCTCAGAATTCCGAATTCAGGGAAAGATTTCACAGATTACTGAACTCTGAATTCTGAACTCTGACCACTACCCTAAAAATACGTATCGCCCTTCATCAGGAAGTTCTGCACGTAATCCTTCACGCCGTCTTCCAGCGAGTGGAAGGCATCGGTGAATCCGGCAGCACGAAGGCGGGCCATATCGGCTTCGGTGAAGTACTGGTATTTGTCGCGGATTTCCTCCGGCATATCGATATAGTGAATAGCGGTGGGCTTACCGACGGCGGCAAAGGTGGCGGCCGCAAGGTCGGCAAAGCTGCGCGCTTTGCCGGTGCCGAGGTTGTAAAGCCCATTCACCTGCGGGTTGCTGAGCAGCCACAGCACCACGCGCACGCAGTCTTTCACATAGACAAAATCGCGTAGCTGGCCGCCATCCGCATAGTCGGGCCGGTAGGATTTGAACAATTTCACCGGTCGGCCATATTTCGCATGCGGGTAAATCTGCTCGATCACCGAGGCCTGCTCGCCTTTGTGGTATTCGTTCGGCCCATAAACGTTGAAAAACTTGAGGCCAACCCATTGCGCGGGCGCCGTGTCGCGCGGGCTGCTGGTGGCCATCGCTACGAACTGATCGAAGAGATGCTTGCTCCAGCCATAGGCGTTCAAGGGGCGGAGTTTGCTGAGTGCCTCGATGCCGCTTTCATCGGAAAAGCCTGCTTCGCCTGCGCCGTAAGTGGCAGCGGAGGACGCATAAATCAGGCGCTTTTTATTTTGCGAAGCCCAGTTCCAAAGCCCGCGCGAGAGGGCGAAGTTATTCTCAAGGATGAGATCGACATTGGTTTCGGTCGTGCTCGAGACCGCACCCATATGGATAATGGCATCGAGCTCGGCCTTGTTAGCCTCGAGCCAATAAAAGGTTTCCGATGGTGAGATAATCTCGAAAATACGGTGCTTGCTGAGGTTGCGCCATTTTTCGCTGCTGCCGAATTCGTCGGACACGACGACGCGATAATCCGTATGGTCGGCGAGGGTGCCCGCGATATTGCTGCCGATGAACCCGGCGCCACCGGTCACTAAAATACGTTTCATAGAGACTCCTTACGGATGTTTATCGGTGTAGAACTGCCCATAACAGGCGAGGTCGGTATAGGTGATGGTGTAGGTGTCGGTGCTGGCGGTGCCGTTCATACACTGCGCGACGGTGCCGGCCGCCACCACTTTGCCGGTGTTGGGCATCCCATCGTCGAGCTTGGTGTCCAGGCTCCAGAGTTCGGACGGGGTGAAGACGGCGCCTGTGGGGGTGGTTGCGGTTTTACCCCCAAACTGGAAATTGAAATAGATGCCGTTCGCTTCATCCACATTCGGCATCCAGAGCGAACCATCGATCCGGCCTGCGGGCGAGTTCTGCTCCGTCACCTGACAGCAAACAAACGCCCCGCTATTGCCTGTCATCCCGGGCGCGGTGTAGCTGCCATCAATGAGGCCTTCGTTCGAGAGATGCCGCCAGTAGATGATTTGCTCAGGCGCTTGCGGCCCCACCACGGTCAGCGCGCCGTCGCCATTGCCGTTGCAGGTGAGGGTGCCCGTCGCGGTGGTGAAGCCGCAGATCGTGGCGCTGGCATCGGCGGCGCCCCAAATATCCGTGGCGGTGGGAAAATCCCCCGCCAGGTATTTGTATTTGTCGTAGAAGGTGCGGTTCGCCACGCGAAAGTTCTGATATTGGGAAACCACATATTGCAGCCGCGACCCGCGCATCACCGACTGGCCCGCCACCACCGCCCCCACCAGAAACCCAAGCGCCACGATCACGATGCTCAGTTCAAGCAGCGAATAGGCGGCGAAGCGGAGGGTGCGGGCGCGAGCAGTCATGCGCCGATTCTCCGCTAACCTTCCGGCAGTGTCAATAGCTTGCGAAGCCACGTCGGTGCAAAAATCGGTGGTGATGCGCTCTAATAGTGCCGCGCTTCGGGCAGGAAATGCGGCGCATCGCCTTGCGCCGCCAGACACACCGGCCGCGTGGCATAATGGGGCGGCGTGGCCCCCTCAAGGCTCACCAGCGAGTGTTTTAGCCAATCCTGGTCATTCCGCGTGGGGTAATCCTCACGCGCGTGGGCTCCGCGGCTTTCGGTGCGTTGCAATGCAGCAAACACCGTCGCCCGCGCTTGCAGCAGCAGGTTTTCGGTCTCGAGCGCGTGAATCCGCTCGATATTCCAGGCCTCTCCCATATCGCGCAGACGCAGCGGCTGCTGTGCCAAGGCCTCGAGCTGTTGGTGGCCTTGGGCGAGATCGGCCCCCTGGCGATAGATCGGGGCGCAACGGCTCAGGGTAGTTTGCAGCCTGTGGCGCAGGCGATACGTATCCATTGCCTGTGCATCGGCATCGGCGGAAGTGACGGCAGCCGGAGCGCAGAGCGCCGCAAGCCGCGCCTTCGACCGCCCCACCGCCGCCGCGATTGAGGCCTCCGGCATCGCCTGCCCTGTGCGCAGATGCCGCGCCGCCCAATCGCCTGCATCCTTGCCGAACACGATGAGATCCAGCAACGAGTTGCAGCCCAGCCGATTCGCCCCATGGCATGAGTTACAGGCCGCCTCGCCAATCGCCATCAGGCCCGGCACGGGTGATTCGCGGCCATCCGAATGGATGCGCAGCACCTGGCTTTGCACATTGGTGGGGATGCCACCCATAGAATAATGCACCGTCGGCACTACCGGAATCATCTGTCGGCGCGGATCAAGCCCCAGCAGCCGTTCGCATAGCGAGGTGATGTACGGCAATTTCTCGGTGAAGATGGCGGCCGGCAAATGGCGCAAATCCAGCCAGAGATGCTCCGCCTTCGGCCCGGCCCCGCGTCCGGCGCGTATTTCCTGAATCATCGCCCGTGCGATTACGTCGCGGCTGGCCAGCTCCATACTGTGCGGCGCATCATGCTGCAGAAAGCGCTCGCCACTGGCGTTGCGCAAATATCCCCCCTCGCCGCGCGCCCCCTCGGTAATCAGAATGCCCGAGCCATAAAGCCCCGTAGGGTGGAACTGCACAAACTCCATATCCTGCAGCGCGAGGCCCGCACGCAACGCCATGGCATTGCCATCGCCGGTGCAGAGATTCGCCGCCGTGGTGCTGGCATAAACCTGGCCATACCCGCCCGTGGCAATAATTGTCAGCGGGGCGTGAAAGAGGTGCAGCTCGCCCGTGGCAATCTCGAGACACAGCACCCCGGCGCAGCTGCCTTCCGCCGTCATCAGCAAATCGAGGGCAAAAAACTCCGAGAAAAACGTGATCGGTCGATGGCGCGCGCGCGCCAGCATCACCTGCATAATGGCCTGGCCCGTGCGATCCTCTGCCGCGGCGGCCCGAAATGCGGGGTCTCCGCCATATTCGATCGTCTGCCCACCATAGGGCCGCTGGTATATCTGGCCTTTTTCGTCGCGCGTGAAGGGCACGCCCCATTCCGCCAGCTCCGTAATCGCGCGCGGCGCCTGCTCGCACAGCCGCGCGATAGCATCCTGATCGCCGAGCCAATCGCTGCCGCGCACCGTGTCATACATGTGCCAGCGCCAGTCATCCGGCCCGCGCGTGCCGAGCGCGGCGTTGATGCCGCCTTGCGCTGCCATGGTGTGGCTGCGGCGCGGGTCGACCTTGCTGAGAACACCCACCCGCAAGCCGCCTTCGCTGGCCGCAATCGCCACCCGTAAGCCCGCGCCGCCCGCGCCGACAATCACAACATCGAGCGTATGATGATGAAGCGTATCCCTAGCCATAGCGCGTCTATAAGCCAACAACAGCGGCGTGACAAGCCACGAAAACGCGGCCACCCGCACGCGCCATCACCGCCCCATCTCCACAGAGCGCCCGCTACGGAACGACGCCTCAAATAATGCAAAAAATCAATTGCCTATGTGCCACCATCCGCCCCGGCCTCCATACTACGCTAAAAAATGCACCCCCGCCAAAAGCTTTTGTTGCATTTCCTGCCCGGTCTCGATAACAAGTCTCGCGTTTTCTTACAGCGCTGCTGTAGCTCAGTGGTAGAGCACGTCATTGGTAATGACGGGGTCGGAAGTTCAATTCTTCTCAGCAGCACCATTTTTATATAGTAATTACAAATGGTTGCAAGCCGTCCCTCGTGGGGGAAGGAGTTGTGCCGTATCGCAGGGAAGCTTGGGGGAAGCAGGTGGTGTCCCGATAATAGTTCGCAGCACCACCCGACATCTTAACCTACGGGCAGGCCTTGCCACGCGATGCTGTTGGTATTGCAAACGAGCACGGCGTTCTGGCGGTTAGTGGAATTTGCTGCCGCAACGGCAGCAGAGCGAACTGTGCCGATGTCTGTGGCAGCATCAACGTAATACTCGGCGGGCGGCAATTTATAACGCATGCCGTTATCCGCCTTGATATGACGCGAGAACCCTTTTGCCTCCATTACGGAATGCAGCTTGATGTAGTCTTGTTCGGTTGCGCCGTGAAGTTCGACGCGGGTAAGAAATTTAGTCATTGTTTTATTATCCTTATTCTAGGCATGGCAAAGGGCGCACCGTAGGCCATGCGAATTGCGAAAAAAGCTTGGGGTAGGGGGTCGAACCGCGAGCGCCAGCCCGAGCCCCCCAATTGTCAAAGAACCGCTAGTTCTTGACTAAGAAGCAGAACGCCTTTTTCCCATATTCATGGGCGTAGACGTAGCGGTTCAGATGCTTGCGCCACACGCGGGGGGTACATACCAACCGCATGCCAACGGGCACTGTCTGCTCAGGTTTAGTGTCATCGATTTTCATCAATGTACTCCTAAAACGTGGTTTACCACGGACACACCCCTACCTGGGGCTTGCGCATCGAGTACATTGGGGCTATACCCCGACTTACCACAGTCTATGTACAAGATGCCGCT
>CAZUOS010000009.1:5058-12843 GCA_964621415.1 uncultured Azospirillum sp. | reverse complement strand
TAACTCGAAAATGTACCCGCGCTCGCCCCCGCAAGGGCACGAAACTCCTCGACCAATACGGCGTAGAGATCCCGTTTGAACGGTACGATCAGATCGGGCAGGGTGGCCATTGGCACCCATTGCCACTCGCAGAACTCGGGGTGATCGTCGGCATTGAGGTCGATCAGCGAATCCGGCCCGTTGAGGCGCATGGCAAACCATTTCTGCGCCTGACCGCGATAGCGTCCGCCCCAGAGCTTGGGGATGAGGTCGGCCGGTAAATCATAACGATGCCAATCTTTCGATTCGGCAAGCAGCAGCGCCTGATCGGTACCGATTTCCTCTTTCAGTTCGCGCAGCGCTGCCACGTGCGGGTCTTCGCCCTCATCGATGCCGCCTTGCGGCATCTGCCAGGCTTCGCTGGTGGTATCGATGCGCTTGCCGACAAACACCTCGCCGCGCGCATTCAGCAGCATGATTCCAACGCCAGGACGGTAGGGAAGGGAAGAAAGTTCAGCGGTCATCAATGCCCCCCTTCCTTCTTCTTTTCCTTGGGCTTGGCTTCTTTGTTTTCTGCCCCATGCGATTCGGACTTGGCCTCCTCTTTCGGTGCTGGGGGCGCTTCTTTCGGCTGATAGATCGCCGAAAGCGGCGCATAAGTCACGGGCTCGACGGCGGGGTGATCCTTCAGCCAGGCACCGAGAATCTGCAAGCTCTGCGGCCGCGCCGAAAGCACCACCACATACTCGCCCTTTTGCTTGGCGGCATCCATCACGCCATCCAATCGGCTTTTGATTTGCGCTTCGTCCGGCTCGGGGTCGAGTATCAGGTCCGCGCGGCGAATATGTTTGGCAATCTCTGCCTGCGTCGTCAGTTGCGATACCGCATGCGCCGGGTGGGTGGAAAGCAGCAGCAAGCCGCGATCATCAACCTCCTTCAGCGCGGTGGCAAGCGCCCCTTTCTGAGGGCTTAAGGCTTCGTTCGGTGGCAGCACCAGCCCCACAGCGCCGGGGCTGGCTGCCATTACCTCACGGGTGCGGCGCGTAATTTCTTCGGCAGGCATTTTTGCCACCAATCCCAGCGGGCCGGGGTCATCGTTCGGATAGCGGTCGGTCATCATCGGCAGCATGCCCCACAGCTCGTGCCCGGTGATGCGCAAAAACTCGCTGTTGCTGGTATCGCTGCTTTTAGCATAGGGCGACCAGACGGCGGTGACATAAGGCGGCAGCCCCATCAACAAACCGATGGATTGCGGATCAACCCCTGCATCCAGCACCACAAAAGCCAGCAACGCCTGATCGGCATTGCGATGGAAGGGGCGAGCATAGAGCAGGGAGGGCAAGGCGCCGCTTTCGCCCCGGCGCGGAATCACCGCTCCATCGACATGTTCCGTCACCTCAGGCGCAGGGGCGCCCACCAGGCTTTCCTTGGTGCGGGCAGGCGCGGCGAGCGCGGCCCCCAGCGGTTCGGTGCGTAATTTCGGGGTGTTGGCGGGAAGGGAAGAGGTGGCGGGTGGTGCAGGCGTGGGCGTTGCGGCAGCAGGCGTTTCCGTCGCTGTGGGGGAAGCTTCGGCCGCAGCAGGCGCGGCAGCGGTGTCAGGCGCCGCGCCGCGCACGCCATCTTCAGGGCCAGCCACATCGAACCCGGCCGGAGCCTGAGGCGTGGCGGCCGGAGCCGTTTCCGCAGATGCTTCCGCGCTCGGCGCGGTAGGCTCCGCAGGCGGGGTGGCAGATGCTTCCGGGGTTGTGGACTCACTCGGCTCGGGGGGTGCCTCCGGCTTGGGCGGTGGCGCGTCGGTGCCGGTGGTCACCACGCCGGTCGCGACATCCACCAGCAGGCGCTGACGCGCGATCTGTGCTTTATCGCGCTCGGCCCGTGGCAGGTGAAGCAGCGCCAGCAGCGCCGACAGCAACAATAGGCCAAACACGCCCGCAAGCGCAGGCCATAACAAGGGCTTCACCCAAGGAGGCACGGCAGTGGGTAGCTTGCCTCGCATGGGGAGCCTCATTTTTTAGCGGCAGCGTTGGCGGGAGCCGCAGCAGGAGCCGCTGCGTTGCTGGCCGGTGCCTCGCCCGGACGATAGATCGACAAGGCCCGGATGAGATCGAGCGCCCGGCTCAGCTGATAATCCGCCGCGCCGTCCTTGCCGTCTTTTTTATCATCCTTTTTGGCATCTTTTTTGTCTTTTTTATCCTTTTTATCGTCCTTTTTGCTGTCTTTTTTGTCGGCCGCGGCGCCGTCGTCATCTTTCGACTGATCGTTGATCAGGTGCCCCGGCAGGTTCTCTTCCGAGAAGCTGGCATTCGGCTTGATCGGCTCGAGCTTCGCCTGTTCGACCTTAATATCCGGCTCGATGCCCTTCGCCTGAATCGACACGCCCGACGGGGTGTAATAACGTGCGGTGGTGAGGCGGATCGCGCCATGCCCATCAATCGGGATCACCGTTTGTACCGAGCCTTTACCGAAGGATTTTACCCCGAGCACGACGGCGCGTTTATGATCCTTCAGCGCCCCCGCGACAATCTCCGATGCCGAGGCCGAGCCTTCGTTAATCAGCACCACCATCGGCAGACCATTGGCGATATCGCCGGGCTTGGCCGAGAAGCGGCGCGAATCCTCGGGCTTACGCGAACGCGTGCTGACGATCTCACCACGGTCGAGGAAGGCGTCGCTCACCTCGATGGCCTGATCGAGCAAGCCACCCGGGTTGTTGCGCAAATCGAGCACCACGCCTTTCAGCTTGCTGCCGATATTCTTCTTCTCTTTTTCGAACGCGGCTTTCATCGCGTCACCCGTATTTTCCGAGAAGGAGGTGATGCGCAGGTAAATCACGTCATCCTCCGAGCGGCTGCGCACGGACTGGATTTTGATGAGGTCGCGCTTGATATTCACCGTCAGCGGCTCTTTTAGGCCCTCGCGCAGCAGGGTGATTTTCACGTTGGTGCCCACCACGCCACGCATTTTATCGACCGCTTCTTGCAGTGTCAGGCCCATCACCGCCACGCCGTCAATCTCGCTGATGAAATCGCCGGGTTTCACGCCTGCTTTCGCCGCTGGGGTATCGTCAATCGGCGACACCACTTTCACCAGCCCATTTTCCATCGTCACCTCGATGCCAAGGCCGCCAAACTCGCCCTTGGTCTGGATTTTCATGTCGGCGAAGCTTTTCTCGTTCATGTAGTTCGAGTGCGGGTCGAGCGAGGTGAGCATGCCGTTCAGCGCCGACTCGATGAGCTTCTGGTCCTCCACCGGCTCGACATAATCACTCCGCACGCGGTCGAACACTTCGCCGAACAGATTGAGCAGCTCGTAGGTCGAGGTCTCGCCGGTTTTGGCCTCAACCGCAGCGGGCTTGGCAGCATAGGCCTGCGGAGCGAGGAGGGTGAGGGCGAGGAGGAAATGAGCGACGTGGCGCATGGAGGGGGTCCGTGGAGGTGTGGTTACTGTTGGAGTGGAAAACGCAAAACCGGCGATCCTAGCGAACGTCATTGCGAGCGAAGCGAAGCAATCCAGCATGATTATCTCTGGATTGCTTCGCTTCGCTCGCAATGACGCACGGCCTAAACCGAAGCTCGGCTATCTTGCCACTATCAGCGCACGACACTAGCGAACCAATCCACGGGGTCAATAGGCTTGGCGTCTTGTCCACGTAATTCGACATACGCTTCGCCGTTACTCGTGGCCGGCATGGCACCAATCGGCTCGCCGCGCGTGGCAGTTTGGCCTAGGCTGGTGCTGATGCTGCCAAGCCCGGCAATCAGCGAGATATAGCCGTTTTTATGTTTCAGCAGCACCATGTTGCCATAATCGCGGAAGGGGCCGGTGAAGACCACCTCGCCGTCATACGGGGCGACGACGGTCGCCCCACCGCGCGCCTTGAACACCATGCCGCGATAGGTGCCGTTCTCGCCCTGTTTCTCGCCGAACCGATGCAGCACTTGGCCGGCGACGGGCGCTTTCAAGCTGCCCTTTTTACCCGCGAACTCGCGCAGTTTGGGCGCAGGCTTGGCAGCGGCAGCCTTGGCTTGCGCTTTCTGCTCGGCATCCAGCTTGCTAATCAGCTCCTGCAGCGATTGCGACTGACGCGACAATTCCGCCACTTTGGCTTCGGCTTTTGCGTGGTCGCTCGCCAGTTGATCCTGCATCTTCTTGCGCGCGATGAGTTCTTTGTTCAGGGCGGCCTGCGCATCGGCCAGGCGCAAGCGCTCGGCCTTGGTGCTGGCCTCGCGCTGTTTGGCAGCGCTTTGCAGCTTTTTCATCTCGGCCAAATCGGCGCGCAGGCGGGTGGCTTTGGTGGCGATGGCTTCGTTGGTTTTTTCAAGCACGCTGGCGCTGCGCAGCAGGGTGACGGTTTCTTCGCTCGAGGAAAACAGCGCGGTCGGCGGAATGTTGCGCAAGCGCAGCAAGCTTCGCACCGTGGCCACGTAATCGGCCTTGCGCGCCTCGAACGCGCGGCGTTTTTCCTCATAGGCACCGCTGGCTTTTTCGAGCGCCTCTTCCTCGGCGCTCACGCGTGTTTCGGCCTGTTGCAGCCGCTCGGCCAGGTTCGTCGCGCGGCCACGAATCGCCTCAACTTCTTTGGCGCTGCTCGTGAGCTTATCCTTCAGTGCCGCTTCGCTCGCCTTGCTTTTCTCGAGCGATTCGAGCGTAGCGTTCAGCTGCTCACGCGGGGCTTCGGCGTGGGCGGGAAGGGGTAGATGGAAAAACAACGCCGCAGATAGGAGCACTGCCATGAGGCTGGCTCCATAGCTCCCCCCTTGAGGGGGAGCCAAATCACGCAGCGCACGGTGTTTTAGGTGATACCCCAAGCTAGGTGCGTGATTGGGTGGGGGGTACGTTTCCACATGCCGAGCCGCCGAGTATGCCCCGGCACACCCCCCACCAAATCTGCCACCCCATGCGGCATTCCATCGTGTAAGCGGAGCGTGGCAGATTTGGCTCCCCCTCAAGGGGGGAGCTATCGAGCCAGCTGCTCGGCCTTGCACCCATCTTCCAACGCGCACCATCTCGTTTGCTCCAAGCTAAATCAAGCTCCGTCCCGTCATGGCAGCGGGTTGAGGAATCCCTAGCATGGTGCAAAGGGTCGGCGCAATATCGGCGAGGATGCCGGTGCGTAGCGCTTTCGGCGCCTGGCGATAGGCCGCCCCCACAATCACACACGGCACGAAATTGAGCGTGTGCGCCGTGTGCGCCTGGCCCGTTTCGGCATCGTGCAAACATTCGGCATTGCCATGATCAGCAGTGATGAGCATCGCGCCGCCTGCGGCTTCGATGGCTTCTGCCACGCGCCCCAGGCATGTATCCACCGCCTCGACTGCTTTCATCGCCGCCGCGAGGTTGCCCGAATGGCCGACCATATCCGTGTTGGCGTAATTGACGACGATCAGGTCGTACTTCCCCGACCCAATCGCCGCGACGAGCTTATCCGTTACCTCGAACGCCGACATCTCCGGCTGCAAATCATACGTCGCGACCTTGGGCGACGGCACCAGAATGCGGTCTTCGCCCGCAAACGGCTCCTCGCGCCCGCCATTGAAGAAGAACGTCACATGCGCGTATTTCTCGGTCTCGGCAATGCGTAGTTGGGTCATGCCCCGTGCGGCGACGATTTCCCCGAGATTTTCCGCGAGCGTTTGCGGCGGAAACATGGCAGGGATGAGCGGGTTCAGCGCCTCAGAATATTCCACCATGCCGAGGGTGGCAGCGAAGTTTACGCTGTGCGGGCGCTCAAACCCCGTGAAGGTAGGGTCGATCAACGCATGCAGCAATTGACGCGCGCGGTCGGCACGGAAATTGGCCATCAGCAGCCCGTCGCCGTTCTTCATCCCCGCGTAATTCGCAATCACTGTGGGCAGGATAAACTCATCGCTCGTGTCGGCATCATAGGCGAGCGTGATCGCCCCGCGTGCGGTGGGGGCCATGTTGCCTTTTCCCGCCACCAGCGCCTGATACGCAAGCCCCACCCGATCCCACCGCTGATCGCGATCCATCGCATAATAGCGCCCGCTGACCGTCGCTAGGTGAATGCCCGCCTGTGTGGCGATAGCCTGCTCAAGCGTCGCGAGATACCCAAGGGCAGATTTCGGCGGCGTGT
This sequence comes from uncultured Azospirillum sp., assembly GCA_964621415.1. Classification (GTDB taxonomy): domain Bacteria; phylum Pseudomonadota; class Alphaproteobacteria; order Rickettsiales; family UBA3002; genus QFOX01. The sequence continues at coordinate 6,770 of CAZUOS010000009.1, read as the reverse complement.
CGCGCCCATCAAGGAAGGCATGCAGCGCCACGGGCACGCCGGCGGCTGCAACGATATTGGCGAGCGCGATCATGTGATTGACATGCGCATGCACCCCGCCGTCCGAGAGCAGGCCCATCAGGTGACAGGTGCCACCGCTTTTTTGCAGCGCAGCAATATGGTGTTGCAGTGCAGCATTTTGCGCGAGCGATCCATCTGCAATCGCCGCATCAATACGCGGCAGATCCTGCATCACCACCCGGCCTGCGCCGATATTCATGTGGCCGACCTCGGAATTACCCATTTGCCCGGAAGGCAACCCCACCGCTCCTTCCGACGCGTCCAGCAGGCCGAACGGATAGTTCGCCCGCAAGGCATCCCAGTGCGGTGTGTGGGCTTGCGCGATCGCGTTGTCGGCGGTTTCGGCGCGTTCGCCCCAGCCATCCAGAATTGCGAGAAGAACAGGTTTTTTCATAGGAAGTCGCAGGGTCAGAAAGGAGGTTTCCCGACGTGGCTACACCATCTTGGCGCGCGCGACAACCGGTGACTCGCTATCCCTCGATCAAGGCTGCAAGCGGCAGTCGCAGCGAGCGGCTGGAACGATCGCCCTTCGCCGCGCCGATACGGGCGAGGAAGACGACCTGCTCGGCCGCGACCCCACGTGCGGCGCAGAATTGCTCGAACCCAGCCGCCAAGCGCACCGCTTTGGCCGCCGCCGCCGCATTGCGGGTGAAGGCCGCACCCTGGCGCGCGTGGTAGCTGAAGATAATCGGCGAATAGCTGGGCTGCAGGGTGAGACCGACAGATTCAAGCGTGAGCCACAGGCGCTGAATCTGCATGCCGTCGGCAAGCGTGGCGGTGGCAGGGTCGGCGGCGGGGGCGGTGCGGGCAAGCAGCAGATGCGCCGCCGAAGCCATGCCGGGAATCAGCTCGAACTCGAAACGAGGCGCGAGCGTACCGCCGAGATAACGGTTCATGAAATCGACCCGCTTCCAGCTTCCGAGCGCCCAGCGCATCATATGCCGGGTGAGGGGCGAGGCGGGCAGGGTGCCGACGGGGAGTTTCGTGGCGCTGGTCGGCTGCTCCCACTCCATCATGCGCTGATGAACGGGAAACGCCTCGGGCAGGCGATAGCGAATGTCCGCCGCCGCCAGATTCAGCCGCGTTGCCGCCCAGCGCTCGCTTCGCGTTTCAAGCAGTTGCAGCTGGTACGCGCCGTCCACGGTGGCAAGCAGGGCCGTTTTTTGCGTTTCCGTCAGCGGCGTGGTGTGCATGGGTTTGCGGTTCACCGAGCGCGACTCGATCCATGCCGCGAGCGGCGCGGCCGCAAGCCCCGCCGGCTGCACGCGTGCGAGCACAAAAAAATCATTCCCAGTTCTACCCTCATAGGACCATTCCAGCTGGTATCCCTCGCGCGTGGCGGCCAGACGCAAACATTCCAGCAAGGTGCCAAGTGCGATGAGAATCGGCAATCCATCGCCATATTCATAAGGGTTCTCGGGGTGATGTGTCGCCCGAATCCGCACCTCCGTCGGCGAGAGCAGGGTAAAACGCCAGGGCTGTTCGTTATCGCCGCTGGGGGCCCAGCGAGCAAGTTCCAACGCACGTAGCATAGGGGTGGTCATGGCAGCCCTCGAATAGGAAGGATTAGCAGCACCCCACTCTACACGAGTGCGCCGCGAATAGCTACCGCTCCGCATGGCGTTGACAGCCGGTTCTAAAATCTCGTCAGG
>CAZUOS010000009.1:2735-4958 GCA_964621415.1 uncultured Azospirillum sp. | reverse complement strand
TAGTGCCCGGTGTGATAGGGGTGGCCAATCGTGATCGTATAGGCGCGATAAAGCTGCTCCACCAGCATGGCGCGTAGCAGCTGATGAGGCCAGGTGGCCGCGCCGAAAGCAAGGGTAGCATGGGCGGATTTCAGCAATGCGGGGTCCAGACCGTCTTGCCCGCCGATGGCGAACACCACCTGCTTCACCGCGTCACGCTGAGCGGTTTGCAGCAACCCCGCAAACGCCTCGCTGGGGAGGGATTTGCCGCGCGAATCCATGGCAAACAGGCGGCTTTGCGGGGTAAGGAGCGCGCGGATGGCCTCGCCCTCGCGCGTGCGGCGGGCCTCAGCCGAGAGGTTGCTCGGGGCATCCGCGATTTCCTTGATCGTAATGTCCCAACGGGTTTGCTTCAGGTAATGCGCGATTAATTCCGCCTCGGGCTTGTGCTTGGCACGGCCAACGGCGGCGAGGGTGATATGCATGGAGATAGCCCGTGTTAAAGGAGAGCGTCATGACGATGCTACGGCAACGTTGATGCTCTAACCCACCGCCCACATTTTCTCGATGTTATAAAACTGCCGCACTTCGGGGCGGAAAATATGCACCACCACATCGCCTGCATCGATGAGCACCCAGTCGCCCGTGTCTTTCCCCTCCACTGAGAGGGGCGGCGTACCGCGTTTTTTTAGCAAATCCGTGACATAATCCGCCAGCGCGGCCACATGGCGCGGCGCACGGCCCGAGGCCACAATCATCACGTCCGCGAAGCTGCATTTATCCGCAATCGGCAAGGTGGTGATGGCTTCCGCCTTGTTGGTATCGAGCACGCGCGCGATCTGTTTGGCCAGTGCCGTGCTTTCTTTCAGGCGCGCGGTAACCGCCGCAGAAACAGCAGGGCGTTTGGGCGCAGCGGCCTTCGCCACCGCAGGTTTAGGAGCTGCCGGTTTGGCCGCTTTCGGGGCCATTTTCTTCGCGGCGGGCTTTGCAGCCTTCGCCTTGGTTGCGGGAGCCGCTTTTTTGGCTGCCGCGCGGCTTGCTACTTTCGCAGGGGTGGTGTTGCTGGCGCGTTTGGGTTTCGCCGGCGCAGGTTTTTTTGAAGGGCTTTTAGCGGGGGCAGAAGCGCGGGGCTTTTTCGCTGCAGGCTTCTTAACACGTGAGGTGGTAGGAATGGCCGTGACTCCTTAAGCGTGTGATCTATCCGCACTATGCCGCAAAAATGCCGCCGTTCCAAGTGTTTTTCGCAACTGGCTGGCGCTTAAGGGGTGGCGCGGAATGGCAAGATAGGTCCAGGCGGGGGCGGGCGAGCGGGCGAGCAGGCGGGCCTCGGCCGCCGGAAGACGGGCATGGGCATGACTGGCCGCAAAGCGTTGATGCAACGCTGAAAGGCTGAACGGCGCACGGTCCAGCACGGCGATGGCAACGCGCGACGCGATTTCGCGCCAGCGTCGCCAGCGATGGAACCCGGCGAGGTTATCCGCCCCCATCAGCCACACGAACTGCGTTTTCGGGTGCCGTCGGGTGAGGTAGCGCACGGTATCGACCGTATAATAAAGCCCGGCGCGGGCTTCCACATCCAGCACGCGAATGCGCGGATGTGCGCCTGCGACGCTCTGCGCGCTGGCGAGCCGCGTGGCATAATCCGCGAGCTCACTCGCTGCCTTGAACGGGTTTTGCGGCGAGACCAGCCACCAGATTTCGTGCAGCCCCAGCCGCTTCATCGCCTCGAGCGAAATATGCAGATGCCCCGCATGCGCCGGGTTGAACGAGCCGCCGAGCAGGCCGATGGTGCGAGTAGAGGCCAGAGGCCAGAGGCCAGACGCCAGTGGGTCGTTTCCCTGGCCTCTGGCCTCTGGCCTCTGGCCTCTCTTACCCCGCACGCACCGCTCCCTCGGGGTTCGCCGTCGTCACCCGGTATTGGTAGGTGGTCAGCTCTGCCGCCGCGACAGGCCCGCGCGCATGGAGCTTGCCGGTGGCAATGCCGATTTCCGCCCCGAAGCCGAACTCGCCGCCATCGGCAAATTGCGTGCTGGCATTCACCAGCACAATGGCGCTTTCCACTTCGCGGCTGAAACGCTCAGCATTCGCTGTATCGCGGGTGACAATTGCATCCGTATGGTGCGAGCCATAGCGGTTGATATGGGCGATGGCGTCTTCAAGCCCATCGACCACCTTCACCGCGAGAATGGGCGCGAGATACTCGGTGCTCCAGTCTTCTTCCGTCGCAGGAATGACCCGCGCATC
>CAZUOS010000009.1:0-2635 GCA_964621415.1 uncultured Azospirillum sp. | reverse complement strand
CAAATGCCGGTGCGGCGTAGCTTGGCGTTCAGCACCAGCCGCTCGGCGAGGTCGGCTTCTGCCGAGGCATCGATAAACATATGGCAGTTGCCATCGAGATGCAGCAAAGTGGGCACGCGCGCTTCGTTCTTCACCCGCTCGGTGAGGGATTTGCCGCCACGGGGGATGATGACATCGATCGAATCCGTCATGGTGAGCATATGGGCAACAGCCTCGCGGTCCGTCGTCGGCACCAGTTGCGCGGCGGTGGCGGGCAGGCCCGCTGCGGCGAGGCCCGCATGGATAGCGGCCAGAATGGCCCGCGCGGAATGAAAACTCTCCGACCCGCCGCGCAAAATTACCGCGTTTCCGGCTTTGAGCGCAATCGCCGCTGCATCCGCCGTCACGTTCGGGCGCGATTCATAGATAATGCCGATCACCCCAAGCGGCACGGCGATTTTCTCGATGTGGAGGCCGTTATGCGCCACATCCCACGCCGAAAGCACACGGCCGACGGGATCGGGTAGGCCCGCCACCGTCTCGAGCCCTTTGGCCATCGCCTCGATACGGTTTTCATCAAGCGCCAGCCGGTCGCGCATCGCGGGCGAGAGATGGCTGGCGGCCGCCATATCCTTGGCGTTTTCGGCGAGAATCAGGGGGACTGAAGCGCGCAATTGCGCTGCCGCTGCCGTAAGCGCGTGCGATTTCGCTGCATCCGTCGCCAGCGCCAGCGCCCGCGCCGCCGCCCGCGCCTGCGCGCCCAGTTGGTTCATATCGTCGATGATCGTCATGGGGGTCTCACTTTTGTGGCTGTATCATAAAGGTAAAGTTTGCCTTTTACAAGGTTTCCCCTTGGCATGCATCGATTATCCTCAGGCTACCTCCCGGAAATTGTCACAAAACCTTCACACTACTCGGCGATAGGCTGTGTTAGCTTGAAACTGGAAATAGACCCATTCAAGGGGACGTGTATGTCAGACGAAACATATTATGGCACGCCGGTGGCGCCCGTGAACCACGGGGTGATGAGCACGACGGGAAGCGTGGCGCTCGGCACCGCAGGCGGGGCACTGAAAAGCGTTGGTAAAGTCGCGATGTGGTGTATCGGGATTGGTGCGGCGCTAGGTGTGATGGCCAGCTTAGGCTGGCTAGGCTCAATCGTTGGCGCACTCACTTTGGACGGCGCCATCACGGGTGGAATCTCGATCGGCAAGGTATTGCTCGGGCTTGTGGGGGGTGCGGCAGTGGGCACTGGTGCAGCGGCGCTGCTTTCGGTGCCGTCGGCGGTTATTGGGGCGAGCAAGGGGGCGGCGCAGTCGCACGAGCGCGTGATGGCCGAGAAAGGCGCCGCACATCAAATGCAGGCAGAGTTACAGGTGGCGCGCTACCAAGCCATGGCCGCCAGCAACGACAACAAATACAACCTTCCAGAGCAAGGCGCGGCGATGAATATGGCCATGCCAAAAATCGAGGCCTCGTCGATCGAGCGCAGCGGCACGCTGGCAGAACAACAATTGCAACGGGCGTAGCGGAGTCAACACATGCCTGGTATCGTAAAAGAGGGAAATCGAATCCTAGCCTCCGCGCAGCAATTCGCGGATGCTGTGTATGATGCGGTTGCCGACTTTTTCAAGAATGATCAGAAAGCCGCGGAAGCAGGCTTGAAGCGGACAGAGACGCGCGCCACCGCGCGCCATGAAATCGCTTCCAAAAAAGCCTATGCGGCAGTGATGAAGGAGCAAACCGTCGTAACGGCAGGGCGATCTGGTGAATCTGGATTGATTGTCAAAGGCTTGGGTAAGCTGGTTCGTTCGGGAGCTCGATTGGTCGAAATACCCCTCGCCGTGTTTGTCATGAAGCCGATCAACTGGGCACTCAAAGGCGGCGCTTCGTTGTTCACCCATTTTCGTCACGGAGCGCCGATCCTTACGGCATTGGGGGTGACGGCGGGGGTTGCCAACTGGTACACGAATCGCCACGCCGCCGCCGAGCAGCAACAGGCCGAGCAAGAAATGCAGTTCCTGCAAATGCAGCAAGCCCTCGCGGCGCAAGCGGCCGAGGCGCCCAGCTACAAAAACGTAGCACTGTCGGGGGCGGAGACGGCGCGGCTGGGCGCACTCGATACGGGCAAAGCAGCTCAGGGTGGCCATACGGCGGCCCTCACCGCCGCGCGCGAGGCGAAAGCGACGGAAGCCGCAGCTTCTGCCGCGCCGGTTGCTGCCCTGTAGTTGCTTCTTGCGCGTTTGTGCTAGCGAGGGCATAGAGACATCCGGCACGGATTCCAGAGCCTCTAGCTCCCCCTTTGTGGGGGAGCTAGAGGCTCTGGAATCCGTGCCCTATATACTTACGTCACCCCCCGGAGCCGCCCATGCCCATGCCTGCTGAGACCATCCGCGCGCGGATTCTTGCCGCCATCCCTGACGCTGACATCACCCTCGAAGACCTGGCGGGCGACAACGACCATTGGCGGGTGACGGTAAAAAGCGCCACCTTCCAGGGGCTTTCGCGCGTTGCCCAGCATCGGGCGGTGAATGCGGCCTTCGGTGCTGATCTTGGCACCACGCTGCACGCACTCTCGGTGGTGACGGTGGCGGCATAAAAAAAGGGCGACTCTTGTTGAAGGAGCCGCCCGGAGTTGGCAAACCACGTAAAACTC
>CAZUOS010000008.1:10181-12967 GCA_964621415.1 uncultured Azospirillum sp. | reverse complement strand
CCACAATGCCGGAATCGTCAGCGAGCCGGGGCATGAGGGGCGTTATTATCACCTGGCGACACGTAGCGCCGGAAGCCCCTATGCACCCGCCGAGCAATGGCTGGAAACCGCGCCGCGTCACGAAGGCTCGTGGTGGGAAGCCTGGGAGCAATGGCTTGGCGAGAAGAGCACCCCTCGCCGCGCACCTGCCCCTAAAACCCTGGGTAGCCGCCGCCACAAGCCGCTCACGGCTGCTCCCGGAACTTTTGTTTTTCAACGTTAGGCTCGAAGCATGAATCAGGAACACGCGCTGCTGCAAAACATCACCTTCGATGAGCTGACGATTGGCCAGACGGCCTGCCTCACCCGCACCCTCACCGAGGAGGATATCGCCCTGTTTGCCGTGGTCTCGGGCGATGTGAACCCGGCGCACATGAACAAGGAGTTCGCCGAACATAGCTTCTTTCATGGGGTGATTGGCCATGGCATGTGGTCGGGCGCGCTGATCTCGACCGTGCTCGGCACCATGCTACCTGGCCCTGGCACCATCTATCTCGAGCAGGACATGCGTTTTAAGCGCCCCGTGCGTGTGGGCGACACCATCACCGTGCGGTTGAGCGTGAAAAGCAAGCGCAGCGATAAGCCCATCGTGGTGTTCGACTGCACTTGCCAGAACGAAAAAGGCGAAGCCGTGGTGGAAGGCACCGCGACGGTGCTGGCCCCCACCGAGCGGATTGCGGTGAGGCGGCCGGAGCTGCCTGCCGTGACCCTCTATCCGAACGACCATTACGAAGCGATTATTCGCGGTGCGGGGTCGCTCGGGCGCTTGCGGGTGGCGGTGGTGCATCCGGTGCAGGGCAATGCGATTCAGGCTGCGGCAGAGGCACAGGATAACGGCCTGATAACGCCTGTACTGGTCGGCCCCCGCACCCGTATTCTCGAAGCCGCCCAAGCAGCCGAAGTGGATATTTCCGGCTGGGAGCTGATCGACGCACCCCACAGCCACGCAGCGGCCGAGCAAGCCGTTGCCCTTGCCGCCCAAGGCAAGGTGGATGCCCTGATGAAAGGCGCGCTGCATACTGACGAGCTGCTCGAAGCCGTGGTCGCCAAGGAAAGCGGCCTACGCACCGAACGGCGCATCAGCCACGCCTATGTGATCGATACCCCCACCTATCACAAACCGCTGATTATCACCGACGCGGCGATCAATATTGCCCCCACGCTGCACGAGAAGGCCGATATCTGCCAGAACGCGATTGATTTGTGGCGCGCCCTCTTCAACCATAACCAAAAACCCAAAGTGGCACTGCTTTCCGCGGTCGAGACCGTGACCGAGCGCATGCCCTCCACCCTCGATGCGGCGTGCCTGTGCAAAATGGCTGAACGCGGGCAGATCCATCATGCGATTCTCGATGGCCCCCTCGCCTTCGACAATGCGATCGACCCACAAGCCGCCGAGGATAAGGGCATCGCCTCACCCGTCGCGGGGGATGCGGATATTATCGTGGTGCCGAATATCGAGACCGGCAACGCGCTCGCCAAACAGCTCACCTTCCTCGGCCATGCGGGCGCGGCGGGTATTGTGCTTGGGGCGCGCGTGCCGCTCATTCTCACCAGCCGCTCGGATTCGCTACGCACGCGCCTGCTTTCCTGCGTCGTCGCGCTCTACCTCGCGCATGCACGGCAGAAGGGTAGTGTCGCGTAATGGACGCCCTGCTCACGCTGAATACCGGTTCCTCCAGCATTAAGTTCCGCCTCTTCGGCCTGACGGAAACCCTGCCGTTCCTGCTCGGCGGCAAGGTGACAGATCTCGGCGGTGCACCCGTGTTTCAGGTGCATGCAGCCGAAGACTCGCGCGATGAGATCACCCCCCTGCCCGCCCACACCACCCATGCCGAAGCACTGGCCCATGTGCTCGACTGGCTTCACACCCACCCACATGACTGGACGCTGAAAGCCGCCGCCCACCGTATCGTGCATGGGGGCGAGCGTTACCGCGCCCCCATCCGCCTCGACACGGAAGCGATGACATACCTGCGCGGCCTTTGCCCGCTGGCACCGCTGCACCAGCCGCATAACCTGCATGCGGTGGAGGCACTGTGGCAGCAACAGCCAGACCTCGCGCAATATGGCTGCTTCGACACGGCGTTCCACGCTACGCAGGATGCCCTGCATCGTAGCTATGCGCTGCCACCTTCCATACGCGCGCAAGGCGTGCGCCGCTATGGCTTCCACGGGCTTTCGTATGAATGGATCGCCCACCGCCTGCACCGCGACCACCCCACCCTGGCCGAAGGCCGCGTGGTGGCGGCGCATTTGGGCAACGGGGCTAGCCTGTGTGCCATGCGTGGGGGTAAAAGCCTCGACACCACCATGGGCATGACCGCGCTCGATGGCCTGCCCATGGGCACACGCTGCGGCAACCTGGATGCGGGCGCGGTGCTGTATATGCAACGCACGCTGGGGCTTTCCCTCGCGGCGATCGAGGATTTGCTTTACAACGATTCCGGCCTAAAGGGCCTCTCCGGCATCAGCAACGACGTCAAAACCTTGAGCGATAGCCCTGCGCCCGAGGCACGCTTCGCACTGGATTATTTCGTCTGGAAATGCACGCAGCAGATCGCCGCCATGGCCGCTACGCTTGGAGGCATCGACACGCTGGTGTTCACCGGCGGCATTGGTGAAAACGCCCAAGACCTCCGCGCCCGCATTGTGGCGGGCGTCGGCTTCCTCGGCCCCTTCACCACGCTCGTCATCCCCGCGAACGAAGAGCGCAGCATGGCCGGAAGCCTCTATGCGCAGTATTT